>NZ_CALJAH010000001.1 GCF_938028185.1 uncultured Cardiobacterium sp.
CTACCGCCCAACCCGTCCCGGCGGCACAACCCGCACCGGTTGCCGCCGCCCCCATCCCTGGCGGTCCCGCCCCCGAAGGCGCCGTCGATATGCTCGTCATCGGTGCCGGCCCGGCGGGCTACTCCGCCGCCTTCCGCGCCGCCGACCTCGGCCTCAAAGTCACCCTGATCGAGCGCTACCACACCTTGGGCGGCGTTTGCCTCAACGTCGGCTGCATTCCGTCCAAGGCGCTGCTGCACGTCTGCGAAGTCGTCGAACAGGCACACGAAATCGCCAGCTCCGGCATCCAGTTTGACGCGCCGAAAATCAGCGTTGACCACCTGCGCCAGCACAAAGAAAGCGTCGTCAAAAAACTCACCGGCGGTCTCGCCGGCATGGCCAAAGGGCGCAAAGTCAACGTCATCCACGGCGTTGCCAAATTCGCCAGCACCCATAGCGTCACCGTCACCGACGACAACGGCGCAATCCAAACCATCGCCTTCAAACAATGCATCATCGCCGCCGGTTCGCGCAGCATCAAACTGCCCTTCCTTCCCGAAGACGAACGCATCATGGATTCCACCGGCGCGCTTGCCCTGAAAGACGTGCCGGAGCGGATGCTCATCATCGGCGGCGGCATCATCGGCCTCGAAATGGCGACCGTTTACGCCACCCTCGGCGCCAAAGTGGACATCGTTGAAATGGCGGACACCCTGATGGCAGGTGCGGACAAAGACCTCGTCAAAGTCTGGGAAAAACGCAACAACCACCGCTTCAACAACATCATGACCGGCACCAAAACCGTGGCCGCCAGCGCCGAAAAAGACGGCATCTACGTCACCTTCCAGGGCAGCCAGGCACCGACCGAACCGCAGCGCTACGACCGCGTCCTCGTCGCCGTGGGCCGCGCGCCGAACGGCCACCAGTTGAACCTCGAAGCGGCCAACGTCTATGTCAACGAACGCGGCTTCATCAAAGTCGATAAACAAATGCGCACCACCCAGCCCAACATCTTTGCCGTCGGCGACATCGTCGGCCAGCCGATGCTGGCGCACAAAGGCGTGCATGAAGCGCACGTTGCCGCGCAAGTGGCCGCAGGAGACGCCAACAGCTTCTTCGACGCGCGCGTCATCCCCAGCGTCGCCTACACCTCGCCGGAAGTTGCCTGGGCGGGCGTCACCGAACTGCAAGCCGCCGCGCAAAACCTCAGCATCAGCAAAGCCGTCTTCCCGTGGGCAGCCTCAGGCCGCGCGCTGGCAAACGGCTGCGACTACGGCTTCACCAAACTCATCATCGACAAAAACACCCACCGCGTCATCGGCGGTGCGCTGGTCGGCCCGAACGCGGGCGACATGATCTCCGAAATCGCGCTCGCCATCGAAATGGACGCCACCGTCGAAGACATCGCGCTCACCATCCACCCGCACCCGACCCTGGGCGAATCCATCGGCATGGCGGCAGAAGTCGCCGAAGGCAGTTGCACCGACCTGCCGCCGCAGAAAAAACTGTTCTAATCCCCAACACCAAGCCCCCGCAAGGGGGCTTTTCTTATGCCTGGCGCAAGCGTAAATGTTATCCGGGGCAAGTCAGTCATTTTGTCCTATACGCCTTTGAGTTCAAATGCGGGTTTAACGCGAAAACGCCTGATGCTATCCCCGCAAAAATATTGACAAAAAAGCGGGTACGGGTAGAATCCGCGCCCCTGTGGTTCGCAGACCTCCCACAATAAAAAACCAGGAAAAACTTATGTCAAAACACGAAAAGCCCGCAGGCATTTCCCTGCTGGGCAATCAACAGGCCGCCGTGCCGCACACTTATACGCCCGACATTCTCGAAGCGTTTCCCAACAAACACCCCGGCAACGATTACCTTGTCAATCTCGTTTGCCCCGAATTTACCAGCATTTGCCCGATTACCGGACAGCCGGATTTTGCCACCATCCGCATTGCCTACATTCCCGATGAAAGGCTGGTCGAAAGCAAATCGCTCAAGCTCTATCTGTTCAGCTTCCGCAATCATGGCGACTTTCACGAAGATTGCGTCAATATCATCATGAAAGATTTAATCCGCCTGATGCAGCCGAAATATATTGAAGTCTTCGGCGAATTTACCCCGCGCGGCGGTATCGCCATTCACCCGCTCGCCGTTTATGGCCGCCCCGGCACTCCCTATGAAACGCGCGCGAGCGAACGTCTTTACCAGCATTAAGGGGAATTTCATGCAGGCATTTCATTTTACCGACGCCGAACGGCGCAAGGCGCTCGTCTGGCTCGCCTTTTGGCACACCATCGTTATCGCTGCCAGCAATATTCTGGTGCAGATTCCTTTCCAGATTGGCGAGCTGCATACTACTTGGGGCGCGTTTTCTTTCCCCTTTATTTTCTTGACGACGGACCTGACGGTGCGCATTTTTGGCGCGCCGCTGGCACGCAAGATTATTTTCTGCGTGATGATTCCGGCATTACTGATTTCTTATCTGATTTCGGTGATGTTTCAGGACGGGCATTTCATCGGCTTTGACGGCGTTTGGCCGATTAATGTATTCGTCGCGCGCATTGCGCTGGCGAGTTTCACCGGTTATCTGGTCGGACAGATTCTCGATATTACCGTCTTCAATTATTTGCGGCAAAATGCGCAGTGGTGGGTCGCGCCAAGTGCTTCCACCATTCTCGGCAATATTATCGACACCGTCCTCTTTTTCTCGATTGCGTTTTATAAAAGCCCCGATGCCTTTATGGCAGAACATTGGCAGCAATTGGCGATGACGGATTATGCGTGGAAGATTACCGCCAGCGGCCTCTTTTTCCTGCCCGCCTATGGTGTGCTGTTGCGCTATTTGACCAACCGCCTCACCACCGTGCGCGGCGATGGCGATGATTCGCCCACGCCCACCGCTTCGTAATTCATAAAGAAGCTACCGTAACGGTGGCTTTTTCTTGCACGCATGGTTCAAAAACAGATAAAGCGGTAGCGCGGTGAAATCGTTTCCTTGCTATATGAGAGATAGCCCCAAAGTTCGCCCTGACGAAAAGGAATATAATTGTCCATTATGGCGGGCAAGGCAATTTCATCATAGCGGGGCGAAAATATTACTGAACCACAAGCGCCAATCAATCCTTCTTTGCCATTACGGCGGACGACCGCATAGGCTCCATTAAACGGGCTTGCCGCATCATATTTCAATGGCACGGCATATTTTCCCTGACGGTCAATAAATCCGTATTTGTCCGCTTTTTTGACGCGCGCCAGCATACCGTCATCGTAATACCGTGTTGTTTTATAAGGCGGAAAGTCATCGGCAAAATCATATTCCATAGGGGTAATCGCTTCGCCACGGCTATTGATAAAGCCGTATTTTCCGTTCTTTTTCACTCTCGCCTGACCACCCATGAAAGCGTATGCTTCGTCATATTGCAGCGGAATTTTTCTTTTGCCATTTTCATCTATATAGCCGAATTGGCCGTTTTGGCTTACTACCGCCAATCCGACGTCCTGAGAGTATCTGGCAGGGTCATACGAGGGGCGTGTTCCCAAACCCGAAATAATTTCCCCATGCCGGTTGATATAGGCATAGCGATATTCCCAAACTGTACTCTGCTGTTTGATTTCCGCATAGCCATTCACAAACGGCTGCGCCTCGCGGAATTGCGGCGTGATCACTTCGCGTCCTTCGGCATCGACATAGCCAATCAGCCCGTCTTTCATTACCCGCGCCATGCCGTCGTAAAACACGCCCGCCTTGTCGTAACGCGGTGGCACGACGGGGTTGCCATCGCTATCGATATAGCCCCACAGGTCGCCGCGCCGTACCGGTATCAGTGTGCTGTTGGGGCTGTTGAAAAAGGTAATTTCGTCGTAGAACGGCAGCGGTAGGGCGTCGCCGCATTCGTTGTAGATGGCATAGCGCGCCTTGCCGCTGCCATTGAGGTAGCGCGGCTGGCGGCGCAGCAGCCCGTTCACCAGTTTGCCGGCGTCCAGTTTGTGCGCACTGCGCACGACGAAGCGGCGCGCGTTGAGCCAGACCGCTTCGTCGCCGTCATGAATGCCGAAATGCACGCGTTCTTCAGATGAAAGCAGGCGCATCGCCTGTCGCAGTTGCGCTTTTTCCTGCGGCGTGAGCGGCAGGCGTTTGTACACCAGCAGGCCATCGCCCGCCGCTTCGGCGCTGTCGTCAATGACGGCTTGCGGGCAACCGGGCGGGATGTCGATGTATTGCGGCGCCTCGGCGCAGGCGGTGGCAGCGGCGAGGACGAGAGACAAGGCGGTATGTTTCATGGCTTTCCCTGGCGGTGAATGGATGGCAAACAGTAGCATGAAGCGGCGCGGCAGGCACCTTTATAACCACCCACCGGAAGCCTTATACGGTGTTGCGCCGCCTGACCGGGCACCCTAAAAAAATGGCAAAGCCATTTTTTAGGGAAACCCGCGCCGTACTGGATGTACTGTTTTCGGCAGCGCGCCTTGTCTGAAACTTTCGGTGGATGGCTATATACATACAGGGTAGCGGGAAAGGTGTATGTATATATTTTAGTCAGGAAGATTTTGGACGCGAAAGTACCCCTTTGAACTGTTTGTTTCAACAGTTAAAAATGGGAGTTCGCCATGTCAAAAGTCATCACCCTCGTCTCTACCAAGGGCAGCGTCGGCAAGACCGCCCTTGCCATCCATATCGGCGGTTATCTCGCCTCTCAAGGCAAAAAAGTCTGCTTCATCGACGCCGATTCGCAACAGTCATTGAGCAGATGGTTTGATTACCCGGAGAACCAGCCGGTGAATGCTGCCGGTTTCGGGAAATGGTTCACCGAACAATCCTCTCTGGATGAGGTGATCTACCACACTGCCAACCACGAAAATCTCGATATCATCATTAACGACGACCCCAACAAGCTGCGGGTTGCCAAGTATCTGCGCGACAACGCCGGCGCCGTGTACAAGCTCGCCAGGATGCTGCGTCCCCTACGCGAACGCTACGACTACATTTTCATCGACACCGAAGGTACGGATGGTCGTGATCACAATGGCAGCTCCATTCAGGACGCGGTCATGCTGGCTGAACCCGATCTCATTCTCTCTGTTACCAAAACCAAGGTGCAGTTCGCCATGGAGGTGCTGCGCGTCGTTGATGTTTACCGCAATGCGCTAAAAGCCTACCGCTTTATCGAAAAATCCTGCTCGCCCCCGCTCAAATTCCTGATCAATGAACATGACCGCAACCTCAATATCGCGACAGAGGTGCTGAGAAACCTGCAACAGTTGTTTGCCGAGGACCCCGCATTTCAGGGAATTGAACTGCTCCAAACTATCGTCCCCTTTAAGCGCAAATTCTTCGAGGATGAGCATCACAAGAACAAGCTGTTCATGCACCAATATCGCGATCCGAACAGCTATGACCAGCTGAACGAGGTCATTAAGGCACTCTGCGAAGAACTGTTTCCCGAGCTGAAGCAGGGGGTATGAAATGAATGACCTGATCAATCTCAAAAAAAATGACGCGGGTGATGCAGCGGAGCAGGAAGAATACGCACGCATCATCGACCTGGACATCAATGTCATTGAGACCTCGCACATGAACCCGCGGCAAACACGCGGCGAGCATTACGAGAGCACCAAGGAATCCATTCGTAACATCGGCCTGCTGCAGATGCTGACCGTCACCAAGGTACCGGAACAGGAGCATTTCAGTCTGTATAACGGCGGCAATACCCGTCTCAGCATCCTGAAGGAGCTGTATCAGGAATACCTCGCCGCGGGCGAGGACGACAAGGCAGAGGCGATACGCTTCCAGCAATGCCGGTATGTTCCTTATACCGATGTTTGTGAGACAGGTTTGCAGGGAAGCGAAAAAAATATCTCAGACCAGGAAAAAGTGTCTCAAAACCCGTGTCATAATCAACGTCTCAAAACTTGTCTCTTTTGACGAGTTTTGCGACACACCAAGCAGGAGTGAATATTGTATGAACTTAGGATATGCGCGTGTTTCGACGAAGGCGGCAGGCGCGAGAAGCTGACGCAGCAGCAGAGCCATGAAATACGGGTACTGATGAAGGACCCGGCGGTGAAAATTGCGAATATCGCCAGGCAATACAAGGTCTCGCGCAGTACGATTTACCGCGTCATTGCCAACGGTGATAACACGGCATAATGGTGCGCAATATGTAAGCAATCCGGGAATGACTGAAAATACGGTAGCCTGTCTAAAAAAGGGCGGAGTTACCCACAAGAAATGTGGATAGACGCCTCGTAACAGGAGGTACTTTCACCGGACAGGAAGATACGCTACCATGCTGTTACCCTCAATAAATTGTCTTACCAGACAGGGAGTAATCACCATGAAGAAAATGGCTTTTTTCACCGCATTGTTGGGCGCGCAGGTCGCTTTTGCAGCGGATTGCCCGCCGGTAGAGAGTCTGGATTTTGCCGGAATTCACTTAGGCGCAGACAAGTCCAGCGTACAGAAAATTTTTCCTGAAGCAGAAGTCATCAAAGAAACCGCTGTTGTTGCCGTAGAAGTGGAACCGGAGAAATTCGCAGCAAAAATTTCCGGGTTTGAAAGTGGTGATTTTGGTTTTGACAAGAGCGGCAAAATCAACGATCTGAGCCTCCACTATACTGAAGAGCTGATGGAAACACCGATTGAGAAAATCCGCGCCCTTACAATCAAACGTTTCAAACTGCCAGAAAAAGGCTGGAAGACCAAACCACTTTATGACAAAAAGACGCTGAAACAGGCGGGATACGAACCGGACAGCAAGAAAAGCCAACTGGTCTGCAAAGACTATACGGTAGAAATCTCCCAGGATTTTGGTGGCGGACATGGCGCATTGGGGCCGATGCTTAATATCCACTACAACAAAACCCCACGACCAAAATAAAATCTGCAATATGGGTTGATTTCAATAAAAAAATGAATTTATAGGAACAATAATGAGTACAGAAGCAAAAAAACAACTGGTCGTCAATGAAGATGGTGACGTTTTTACCAGCCTGAAAGAAATGGAATCCTGGGAAGAATGGGCCGCCAGAATGGCCGCCATTGGAGAATCCAGCCCGGATACCAGCGAAGCAGAACTGCAAGCCTTCTTTCAGGAGATGCAAATAAATGTCCTTGCCAATCATCTGGTCTAAACAGGCAATTTCAGATTTTCGTGAGATTATCACATATTTGAGTACGCAAAATATCAGGGCAGCAGACGAGTACAGGGATAAAATCATAGATATCATATGTTCATCTATTACAGAATGTCCAGAAATATACCGCACACTAACAAAAGCAAAATATGCTAGTATTTGTCCAATGCCATATCCTTATAAAATAATATACAAGATTAACCGAAATCCTAATAACGTCAGAATTCTGCGCATTATTCACGGACGACGGAATTTTCCGGGATTTGACTAATTTTTTTGGTTGGCGAACTTTAAACGCAGTCATGTGGACTTAAAACACACCGTTAGTAAATAGCCGGACCGAGATCGGACAGCGCAGGAAACTGCGTGAAACTCGCCTGTAATTCCGGCATCATCACACCAGTGATGTGGCGACTGCCCTTGCTGCTGCGGCAGTGATTTTTAACCCTCTGGGGACACGTTCCCCGCAGGGTTGGTGTCCCCGTTTCATTTGGAGACACCGATGAAAAAACTCATCACGCTGTGGAAATGGGCTATTACCCGTTTTCACAACCTGGATCATGACCAGCGTAAGCAAACAGCAGCTGCCCTGAACAATATTGCGACGTTGATCGTCGTGCAATATTTCATTCAGCGTACTGGAATAGTTGCTATCATGATGTTGGCAGTCGCAGGACTGTTGTGGTTTCTGAGCATAAAAATTGTCCGCAAGGGCAAAGGAGAGTAACCATGTTCAATATAATAGCCCTCTTGGCCTTGGGATTTGCCATCATGATTGTCTTGGCCGATAAATGGGCAGATGACGATAAAAAGAATCATTGATTCTAATTATTTGGGATTTATTCTTGTCTGTTTAACGGATAAATAATATTCCTGAGCTTCAACCGGGGAGACTTTCACATGGAAGTCTCCTCATTTTCCTGACGGGAAATCATCCCGTCAGGGTGGTTTCCCGTCATCATTTTGGGAGACCACTCGTGAAAAAAACCATTACCCTGTTCATTGAGGGCTTCATTGAAGGCTGGAACGGGACCTCGGGCAAACTGACCGGGAACCCGCCTCCGCCCAAAGCGACCGCAGCCCGATTTGATGCTTGCACACACCTGACGGCAGAAGAACTGGACACGGTATTTTCGCTGCTGGCCGAGCCACCATGTACTGCAACATGCGACCAACCCACGGAGCAGGCACCACAGGCGACGGATGCGTCCCGCGTTACCGATGTGCTGGATGCGGAGGAACTGACCGACGTTCTTCAGCTTTTTACCGAAGCACCGGCTGTTCCAACGGATGCGATAGCGGATATCGCCGAAGTCGAAAACACAGCCTCAATTCCGGTTTTCTACTTCCCTGAAACGGAAGAAGGCACCGGTATCGAGGAGCTTGACCCCGCCTATGGCACATGGGTCGAAATGGCGCAGCAGGGGTACTGCTGCTGATCTGCAAGGGCTGGGAACAGCCCTTTTTTATTGCTTCCCGAAACTCGCCTAGTGGTTATTTTCTTGTTTCAGCAATATGTGATATGCTTTCGGTATATACCATATAAATAGGAGTCCGGGATGAGCACCACCATCGCTAAGTTATTCACGAATGGTCGTAGCCAGGCGGTCAGGCTGCCTGCCCAGTACCGGCTCGATGCCGATGAGGGTTTTATTAGCC
>NZ_CALJAH010000002.1 GCF_938028185.1 uncultured Cardiobacterium sp.
CGTCCTCATCGCCGGCCTCGGCGGCGTCGGCGGCTACTGCGCCGAAGCCGTCGCCCGCGCCGGCGTCGGCCACCTCATCATCCTCGACCACGACACCGTCTCGCCTTCCAACCTGAACCGCCAACTGCTGGCGCTGCACAGCACCCTTGGCGCGAAAAAAACCGACGTCATGCGCGCCCGCCTGCTGGACATCAACCCCGGCCTTGAACTCACCGTGCACGACCACTTCCTCCACCCCAGCGACGCCGCCGACTACCTCGCCCCGCTCGCGCCGGACATCCTCGCCGACTGCATCGACTCCATCGCCTGCAAAGCCGCGCTCGTCGCCGCCGCACAGGCGCGTGGCATCACCGTCATCTCGGCGATGGGCGCAGGCAATCGCCTCGACCCCGGCCACGCCCGCATCCGCCCACTCAACCAAACCAGCGGCTGCCCGCTGGCACGCGAAATGCGCCGCACCCTGAAAGCGCACGGCGCCAGCCTCAACTACCCCGTCGTTTACTCCGACGAACCGCCGCGCCAACCGCTGCCGCACCAGCCCGTCGGCGGCGACACCCCCGGCCGCGCCCGCGCCGTCAACGGCACCATCTCCTATATGCCGGCGCTGTTCGGCATCCTGATGGCAGGCCACATCATCCAGACCCTGCTCGCCGCCCCGACACCCGCCACAAACGCAGTATCATAACCACCTGACCAAACAACCCCCGGAAAAACCGATGAAAACCCAACTTGCCCTGCTGACCGCCCTCGCCCTGCTCCTCACCGCCTGCGACCAGCCCGCCCCCAAAAACGAAAAACCCGCCGCCGCCCAAAACGACAAAACCACCGAAACCGACAAAACCCCGCAGCCGAACGGCGGCAGCAAAGCCGACAAACCCGCCACCGACACCAAAACCGGCAACAAAGCTCCCCAGCCAAACAGCGACAACAAAAACAACACCCCCGCCGCCGATAACAAAACCGGCGACAAACCCGCCGCCAGCGACAGCAAAACCGACACCCCGACAGACAACAAAGACCAGCCCAAAGACGAGGCGCCCGCCACCCCTGCTCCGCCGCCCACCTTCAAAACCGCCGCCGAAGCCCTGCCCTACATCCAGAGCCAACTGCCCTACGACACCCAGGAAAGCAGCTTCCGCAGCGTCACCCTCAACAACGACACCTACACCTTCACCGCCGTCGTCAAAGGCGTGGAAGACGCCGCCGCCTTCCGCGCCAGCCACGACATGGAAAGCCTCGCCAGCGCCTACCGCCAGACCGTCAAGCCCTACATCTGCGACCAGGAGCCGCTGAAAAGCCTCGGCGAAAAGAAAAAATACCGTGGCGTCCACTTCGACTACCAGGACGAACACGGCCAAAGCATCATGCAAATCGACATCGCCGCCAGCGACTGCACGGCAACCGCAGCGGGCGACACCACCTCCGCCCAAAAATAAACACACCATGCACCCGGCGCACGAACCCGGCGCACCCATCGCCGCTTACCAACCAGACAGCCTCGACATCTACGCCCTGACCGACAACGACTGCAACGACCCCATTACCTTTGACCCCACGCGCTATGCCTGGCACAAAACCGCCCGCCTCTGCGCCTGGCATGACGGCACACAAATGCACGAAAACACCGCCGTCCTGCACTGGCACATCCCGGCAGCAGAAAGACCCCTGCCCGCCGACGAAGCGACCGCTGACGCACGTCTGGAAGCAGCGCTGGACAACCATAGCGAGGCGGAAATCACCGCAGCCGTCTCCGACCTGTTCGCCTTCATGCAAGCAGCAGCGATTAACGACACGGACAACAAACCGCAGGTACGCCATGTCGCCTTGCCAGACCCGTATCCCCTGACCGATAACACCCTCTACCGCCTGCAAGTATTGCCGCACCGTACCAAGCCGGGCGACTTCCTCCTGCTCGCCGTTGCGACAGGCGATGATGCTCCCGCCACCTTACAACAACGGCGTGACACCCTTGCCGCCCGGCCACGCAGCACCTACCACGGCAACCCGCACGACGATGGCTTTTGCGGCGCCAGCTGGTGGCACAACCCGCAAGGCGAAGCGCTGACAATCTACCTCGCCGCCGACCCCAACGACCCGTACCGCCCTGCGGGTGCCGCCATAGCCACACTGAACACCCTCGATGCCATCGGCACCGCCCTCTATGCCCCCATTGCCGCCTGCGCCCATGACCACATCACACGCCACTGGGACAGACTGCGCAAGCGCTACGAATGCATCACCTGCGATGACTACGACATCCTCATCAGTGCCATCCACAAGGAAGAAGTACCGCCCGCACCCGACCGGGAAACCATCTTGCGCGACCTCGTCATCGAAGAACTGCATATTGCCGCCGATGGCAGCGCTGAAGCCGTTGGATACTGCCATCTGGTGGAATACCGCATCAGCCTCAATGCCGACGGCACCCCGCGCGCCGCCTGCGACCTCGCCTGACTGCAACCAAGAGCGCACCAAAGATTCATGGCAGATTCTGGGCGGGCGTAGGATGTGTGGCGGCGTAGCAGACACGCACGCAGGAAAAACGGGGTACGCGCGTGCGTGCCTGTGGCACACATCCTATGAGCCTATACCTTTCAAAATGCCAAAAAAATCCCCGGCCATGCCGGGGATTTTTTCGCTTTGACCATCAGCGCCAAAGATAACTGCCACCGTAATAACCGCCGAGAATACCGGCGGCGGCACCATAAACGGTGCTTTCGGCATCGTGGCCGATGGCGTTGCCGACGCCTGCGCCCACGGCGCCGCCCCAAAGGGCGTGATTAACTTCGTTCGGCTGTCTGGCATAGTTACTGTGGCGACTGCCGATAATGTTCTGACCAACGCTACTTGGCCCTTCCATGCCCATGGGGGCGGGTGCTTGCGTTTGCAGCGGCACATCGTTGCGCGGCGGTGCGGCGCAGGCGGCAAGCAGGAGAACGGTGGCGAGCGGGACGAGGGTTTTCATGGGAGATTCCTTGTAGTCAGGGGAAAAATTGCGGCGTTTTTACCATTGGTTGGCGTAGTTGACGTGACGGCTGCTGATGATGTCCCAGCCCAGGGCACTCGGCGTTGATGGCGTACCCAACGGCGCCGGTGCTTGCGCTTGCAGCGGCACATCGTTGTTTGGCGGCGCGGTACAAGCGGCGAGCAACAGGACAGTAGCGAGCAGGATGAGGGGTTTCATGGGATTCCTTGTTGTCAGGGGAAATTGGGGCAATTTTACCGTGTTTGCTGAAGGGATTGCCGTGTTTTCACCCGGTCGCAAGGTGTGGGAAGGCAGGTGATTGCTGTCGCTATACATTTGAAAATGGCGCACCTGAGTGCAACCTGTATTTCTTCTCAGTAAAAAACAGGCGTTGCGTGCCTTGCTGGATAACAATAGATGGTTTCATGGTTTATCTCCAATATCATGTGTAAAAAATTGTTCCTTATGCAAAGCTGGGCCATCGCATTTTGGAGGAAGCAAATCGCTTTCAACGAACAAATAAAAATGACTGTGTATCCAAAGTCGGGTTGGATAAAAACTGGAAAATCTTCGTGAGACTGGCTCTTCAAGAGCATCAATTATGCGGTATCCCGAAAAAAATTTTATATCACTATCATTAGGAAAGTAATTAGCAGCATGAATATCCCAACTCATAAAAGAATATTCTGGAATTCTTAGATAGCGACCAAATACCCAGCTTGAATAATCTAAATTCTTTACTATCGGCGTATTGGGAAAAGGACTAAAATCTCCGGGTATACAACTTTCTTGATTGATAAAAGAAAGCTCGCCTTCTTCCTTAAGGGAGGTGAAATAAGACCAAAACTTTCCATGCACCTGCTCACAAACTTGGGCAGCAGGGATTCTGGTGCCATAGGCACGGTAAATTTCCAGCTCCTTGCATTCGGCATCCACATAGATACGTTCATAAAGCAGTTTATAATCATCTCCTAACTGCTGATGCTCCAAGTAAGGTTCAGCCGCACGCACCAATGAATCTTTCTCCATGGGAGACAGCACAAATATATGAAGAAGGATAAGGAGAATACCGCCCGCAATAAATATTGCAACCAAATGCCTTATCTTCATATAAAAAATCTTCCGAAGCACTCCCACGGACACGCCTGCCCGTAAGGGCGTTTTCCAGATTCTGCTTGTGCGCTGCACCAGGTAGCGCGGTAGTGGTTTTGGCGGGGTGTCATTGTTGTTCTTCCTGCTTGAATTGGCTGCTGGCAAAAATGGATAACCAGATGTGGTGCGCGCCTGCTTCAGGCGAAATTTTGGGAGTTTTTTGCTTCATGAGACCATCATCTCACTGTGCAGTCATCAACACGGATTATCCGCTGCCCTCGGCTCCCACGCGCAGGCTGACCAGCCATGTCCGCGCAAAACGACGCTCACAGCAGGTGTGATGTGAACGCGCCCTGGTTATTCATGCCAGACGACGACATCGGCAAGTGGCGGCCGCGGGCGTTCGGTGGCGGCTGCGGCGGGGGTGCCGAGGAGGATGAAGCCGAGGATTTCATCATTGGCGGCGACGTTGAGCGCGGCCTTGACGTCGGCGTCGTGTGCCGCCCACGAGCTGAGCCAGCAGGCGGCGTAGCCGAGCGCGTTCGCGGCGATGATGAGGTTTTGGCAGACGGCACCGCCGGAGAGGATTTGTTCGATGCGCGGCACGATGGTTTCGCGGTTGATGCGGCTGGAGACCATGACGAGAAAAGGCGCGCGGGCGACGAAGCCGGTTTTTTTCGCGGTCAGGGTTTCGTCGGCGTCCGGTTGTTTCCGCGTCCAGATGGCAAGCAGGGTGGCGACGAGGCGCTCTTGCGCGGGTTTGCGAAAGACGTCGATGCGCCACGGGTTGAGGTTGCCGTGGTCGGAAACGCGGGTGGCGGCGCGCAGGATTTGTTCCAGTTCGGCGTCTGTTGGCGCGGGTTCCTGCATTTGGTTGGGGCGCAGCGAGTTGCGGCGCAGCAGGGTGTCAAGGGTGGGGTTCATGGGGGTCTTCTCGATTTTTTGCGATTTTAGCGATAAAGCGGGATGTCTGATGGTGGGGCAAGCCCCACCCTACAGCGCGGCTAATGAAAAACGCCACTGGCGTGGCGTTTTCGTAACAGGTGGTCATTTAGCCGGTGAAGGCGGGCAGCAGTTGCCAGATGATGGCGACCAGCGCAATCAGCAGTGCGACGGCGCCGATGACGATGGAGATGGTGGCACGGCGGTCGCTTTCGGAAAGGCGGTGTTGCAGGTGCAATACTTCTTTGCGGTGCCGTTCGATTTCGCTGTTGACGCCTGCCTTGCCGTCTTCCACCGCACGCTGGGCGCGCTCTTGCGCGACGGTGAGCTGGCGTTCGAGTGTGTCGAGGCGGCGGTTGATTTCAACGGTATCGACGTAGGTGACGGCAAGCGGGATTTGTTGTGCCGCTTGCGGTGCGGGCGGCACGGCAGCCGGGGCGACGTAGGACGGGGTAGCGACGCCAAATTCGCCGTCGTCCACAGCTGTCGGACGAGGTGCCGGGGCGGGTGGCGGTGCAACAGGTGCCGGTTTGGGCGCAGGCGCGGGGGCAGGTTGTGGTGCCGGGGCGACGCGGACGCGGTCGCGCAGCGCGGAAAGGAGGTGGTCGAGGCGGCTGGCGTCGGCGGGGTTGGGCAGATAGCCGGTGGCACCGGCGTCGCGCGCGCGCTGGCGGGCTTCTTCGGAGATGTCGCCGGAGTACATGATGACCGGCAGGTCGCGCGTTTCCGGGTCGGCGCGCAGGCGGGCGAGGCCTTCGTAGCCGTCCAAATCCGGCATCATGATGTCCATGAAGACGATGTCCGGCAGGGTGTGGCGCGAAATCCAGTTTTCGCCATCCACCACGCCCTCGGCTTCCGCCACTTCTATATCGTATTTGGCCAGCAGGCGTTTCAGGGTCAGGCGTGCCAGACGCGAATCGTCCACAATCAGTGCAGTTTTCAGCATATTTTTTTCCTGTCATCCTTAAAAATTGGTGAAGCGGCGGCATTTTAGCCTTTATGCGGGCGGCATTCTACTGGATTACCACCCGCCGCATTCGCGCATCGACACCAGTTCGCTACCGGCGACGATGAAATGGTCAAGCAGGCGGATGTCCAGCAATGCCAGCGCCGCGTCCAGTTGGCGTGTGGTGTCGCGGTCTTCGCGCGATGGTTCGGCGCTGCCCGCCGGGTGGTTGTGCGCGAGAATCAGCGCTGCGGCGTGATGGTGCAAGGCGCTGGCGATGAGCGCCCGCATGGGCACTTGCACCTGCGCCGCCGCACCCGCCGCGAGGCGTTCAAAGGCAATGAAGCCGTGCTGCTGGTTCAAAAAAATCACGCCGAACGCTTCCAGCGCCTGCCCCTTGAACTGCATCAAGAGGTAATCGCGCACGTCTGCCGCCGATTTGAACGACCACGACGGCTGCCGCATTTCCTCGCGCATGAAGCGCCGCGCCAGCTCCGTCACCGCGAGAATCTCCGCCGTCTTTGCCTTGCCGAGACCGCGCACCGCCTGCAAATCGGTGGCGCGACTGTTGAACAGCCCGACCAGCCCGCCGCGCACCCGCAGCAGTTCGCGCGAAAATTCCAGCACATTGCTGCCCTTGCTGCCGGTGCGCAGCAAAATGGCGAGCAGCTCATAATCGGCAAGCGCCTGCGCGCCCTGAAGCAGCAGGCGTTCGCGCGGCATATCCGTTGAGTTTGCAACCTCATCCATTACAATGCCCCTTTTCCTTGAAGGGGGCGCATTATGGCGCAAAACATCCTCATCGGCATCAGCGGCGGCATCGCCGCCTACAAAATCCCGCAGCTCGTCCGACTCCTGAAAAAACAAGGTGATAACGTGCGCATCGTCATGAGCGAACACGCGCGCGAGTTCGTCACGCCCACCACCCTGCAAGCCGTATCGGGAGAAGCGGTGCGCGACGCCCTCTTTGACCCCGCCGCCGAACAGGGCATGGGGCACATCGAACTGGCACGCTGGGCGGACGCCTACCTCATCGCCCCGGCGAGCGCCAACACCCTCGGCAAACTGGCGCACGGCATCGCCGACAACCTGCTCACCACCCTCTACCTGGCGACCAGCGCGCGCGTCTATGTCTATATCGCGCCGGCGATGAACTGCCATATGCTCGCCCACCCGGCGGTACAGGCCAACCTCGCCACCCTCGCCGCGCGACCGAACCATACCGTCATCCCCAGCGACAGCGGCGCGCAAGCCTGCGGCGACGTCGGCGCGGGACGCCTGCCCGAACCCGAAACCCTGCTGGCGTACCTCAACCAGCGCGAAACACAAGACTGGCGCGGCATCCGCCTCACCGTCACCGCAGGCCCCACACGCGAAGCCATCGACCCGGTGCGCTACCTCACCAACCACAGCAGCGGCAAAATGGGCTACGCCCTCGCCGCCGCCGCTGCCCGGCGTGGTGCCGCCGTCACCCTCATCAGCGGGCCGACCGCCCTGCCCTGCCCCACGGGCGTCCAGCGCATCGACATAACAAGTGCCGAAGAAATGCTCGCCGCATCGCTCGCCCACCCCGGCGACGTGTTCATCGCCGCTGCCGCCGTCGCCGACTACCGCGTTGCCCAGCCTGCCGCGCACAAACAAAAAAAACAGGGCGACAGCGGCCTTACCCTGCAACTGGTGCAGAACCCGGACATCGTCGCCACCATCGCCGCATTGCGCGAAAACCGCCCCTACACCGTCGGCTTTGCCGCCGAAACCAACAACGTCCTCGCCTACGCCCGCGACAAACGCGCGCGCAAAAACCTCGACCTCATCATCGCCAACGACGTGAGCCGGGACGTCTTCGGCGCCGACGACAACGCAGCCACCCTCATCGCTGCCGACGGCGAAACCACCCTGCCGCGCCAGACGAAAACCACGCTGGCCGACACCCTGCTCACCCACATCCTCAACCATTGGAAAAAAGCATGAACACCCTTGACCTCAAAATCCTCGACCCGCGCGTCGGCCAAACCATCCCGCTGCCCGCCTACGCCACCCCCGGCAGCGCGGCGATGGATTTGCGTGCCGTCTTTGACGACGAACACTACACCGTCGAGCCCAATGCCACCGCGCTCATCGGCACGGGACTTGCCATCCACCTCGCCGACCCTGGCTACTGCGCCCTCATCCTGCCCCGCTCCGGCCTCGGTCACAAACACGGCCTGGTGCTCGGCAACCTCACCGGCCTCATCGACAGCGACTACCAGGGCGAACTGAAAATATCGGTCTGGAACCGCAGCGCCACGCCCTACACCATCGCCCTCGGCGAGCGCATCGCGCAACTGCTCATCCAGCCCGTCGCCCGCCCGGCGCTCAACCTCGTGGACGACTTCCCCGACAGCACACGCGGCAGCGGCGGCTTCGGCCACACCGGCAGCCATTGAGCGGACAAGCAATGTTTGCCCACAAACTGCCGATTAACATCGAAGACCTGCTGCACCAGCGCCGCGTGGAAAGCGAGCGGATTGAATACAAAGAAAGCTGGAATCCCGAAGCAGTACTGCATTCCATCTGCGCCTTTGCCAACGACTTTCACAATCTGGGCAGCGGCTACATCATCATCGGCGTGCGCGAACAAAACACCGACCAAGACAAACCCGCATCAGGACTGGATTTCCCGGCTCCGACCGACCTAGATACCGTACAAGCTACCGTACAAGCTGGCGACCTAGTTGAAAAAACCATTTTGCGCTTACTAGAACCGCTGCAACATGAACCATTAGGTGGTGTCCTAAAATGTATGCTGATAAACGGCGGGCAAACAAAAAGCAACGGAG
>NZ_CALJAH010000003.1 GCF_938028185.1 uncultured Cardiobacterium sp.
CCATCGGATTTTTCTATATCAACTACGGATTTGTTTGAGGCAGCATACATTTTAGAACACCACCAAAAAGACAAATTTCGGCGCACCGCCCGGCGCATGACAACGGTTGCGCGATGGTGGGGCAAGCCCCACCCTACGCGCTTTTCCCTTTTTCCGTATTTGTGACTCATTTTTCGCCAAATTTGAGGCACAAATGTTTTTGTGGCGCATGGATGGGGTACAATTCCGTTTGTGCATCAAAAAAACGGAAAAACGAGACACAAATGCCCGACCTCACCATTGACCTCAGCCACGCCGTGGACTACCACTACGGCGCATTTCCGCCGCAATCGCTGGATTTACCACGCTTTTTCAACGAAATTCTCACCGCTGCCGAATCTCTGGCGCGCTACGACCAGATGCTGAAAACGCTGCACAACAGCGAAATCCTGCTTGCGCCGTTGCGCAGCCGTGAAGCGGTTATCTCCTCGCGCATCGAAGGCACCATCAGCACGCTTGATGAAATCCTGCGTTACGAGGCAGAGGCCGAAGCAGAGCAGACGCCGCGCGAGGTGCGGCAGGACACCATCGAAACGCTGCTCTATCAACGCACGCTCAAATCCGCGCAACACATCCTGCTGGTAGGACGCCCGCTCAGCCCGCAGCTCATTCGTACCATGCACCAGGGCTTATTAAGCCTGGGACGCGGCGCGGAGAAAACGCCGGGGCAGTTCAAAACGGCGCAAAATTACATCGGGCGGCGCGGCTCACGCCAAATTGATTTTATTCCCATTGCCCCCGAACATTTGCAGGCCGGACTGGATTCGCTTTTCCGCTATATCAATGATGAGGACGATCACCATCCGCTGATTAAAACCGCCATTGCCCATATCGAATTTGAGGCGCTGCACCCGTTCAAGGATGGCAATGGCCGTATCGGCAGAATGCTGATTCCATTACTGCTTTGGCAAATGCGGCAAATCAGCGCGCCGCATTTTTATATCAGTCACTTTTTTGAAGAACACAAAGACGAATATATCGAACAGATGCGCGCCGTTTCCGCCAATAATGACTGGTCGGGCTGGTGTGCCTTTTTCTGCCGTGCCATTCACACGCAGGCGCAACAAAACATGAAAATTGCCGAGGAAATTACCGCGCTTTACGAAGACATGAAAACCCGCCTGACGGAAATCCTTGCTTCACGGCAGACCATTCTGATTCTGGATGCGCTCTTTACCCAACCGGTATTCAAAAGCAGCCGTTTTGCGCCCGCGAGCGGCATCGTCAAATCCTCGCTGCAACGCCACCTCAAGCAACTGGAGCAGCATCAGATTATTGAGGTAGTGGAAGAAGCCGCAGGCAGCCGCCCCGCCCTTTACGCCTTTGAGCCGCTGCTGCGGTTGGTGCGTATCTGACATTTGTGTCTCATTTTTCGTCCAATTTGAAACACAAATTTTTTTGTGGCGCATCCGTGCGGCACAAATCCGTTTGTGACCCATTTTGGCGCGGAAATGGGTCACAAAAAAACGCCCGCTATCCCGCAGCGGGCGTTTGTTTTATCCGGCAGCAAACCGCACTCACGTCAACCCGGAAGCATCCCCCGCGCCCTGGCGCAGTACGGCAGGCGGCATTTCGGTCAGATCCAGCACCGTGGTTGGGCGCAGTGGCACGTCGCCTGCGTCCACCATCAGCGCCACCTGCCCGGTCACGGCGGCGGGCAAGTCGTGAATGTCGGCCTCAAAGGCGTCGCTGTCAAAGAGCGAGACGCCCATCAGCGCCTCGCCGTGTTCGCGCAAAATCGCCTGCATCACCGGGTGGTCGGGGACGCGGATGCCGATGGTTTTGCGTTTGTCGTTCTGCACGCGGCGCGGCACTTCGCGGCTGGCAGGCAATATGCAGGTAAAGGCGCCGGGGAACAGCGTCTTCAGCAGGCGGAACTGCACGTTATCGACGCGGGCGTAGTGCGCCAGCCCGGTCAGGTCGGCGCAGAGGATGGTGAAGGGGTGGTCGCGGTCAAGGGCGCGGATGTGGCGGATTTTTTCGGCGGCGGCCTTGTCGTCCAGCTGGCAGAGCAGGGCGTAGCCGGAGTCGCTCGGCGCGATGACCACGCCGCCCGCGCGCAGGGTTTCAACGACGCGGGCGATGTCACGCGGCTTGATCCGCGCCGGATGGATTTCGAGGGTTTCGCTCATGGGGTTTTCCGGGGTAATTAAGGAATGTGCGAGAATAACACGACCCGCCTGAACCGGAGCATCCGATGACTACGCCTACCCCGCTGCCCACCCTTGCCGAGCTGCGCGCGCAAATCGACGCGCTTGATGCCGAAATCCTCGCCCGCCTCTCCGCCCGCGCCCGCTGCGCGCAGCAGGTCGGCGAAGTGAAGAAGGCCGCCAATAGCGCCAAGCCCGATTTTTACCGCCCCGAACGCGAGCGGCAGGTGCTGGAACGCATCGCCGCGCTAAACGACGGCCCCTTGCCCGACCAGGAAGCGATGCGGCTTTTCCGCGAAATCATGTCCGCCTGCCTGGCGCTGGAATTGCCGCTGGAAATCGCCTACCTCGGCCCGGAAGGCACTTTCACCCAGGCCGCCGCGCTGAAGCAGTTCGGCCATTCGGTGCAGACGCGGCCAATGCGCGCCATCCCGGACGTGTTCAAGGCGGTGGAAAGCGGCGCCTGCAACTACGGCGTCGTCCCGGTGGAAAACTCGACCGAAGGCATGGTGACGCACACGCTGGACAGCTTCGCCACCTCGCCGCTTTTCATCTGCGGCGAAGTGCTGCTGCGCATCGGCCAGAACCTCTTGACCCACGCCGACACCCTCGCCGGCATCCGCCGCGTCTATTCGCACAGCCAGTCGCTGGCGCAATGCCGCAACTGGCTCGCGGAAAACCTGCCGGAAGTGGAAACCGTCACCGTCGCCAGCAATGCCGAAGCGGCCAAACTCGCCGCCGCCGAGCCGACCGCCGCCGCCATCGCCGGACAAATGGCGGCCGAACGCTACGGCGTGCCGCTGCGCTACGCCCACATCGAAGACGACGGCAACAACACCACCCGTTTCCTCGTCATCGGCAAGGACACGACCGAACCGAGCGGGCGCGACAAAACCACCATCCTCGTCTCCTCGCAAAACCGCCCCGGCCTGCTTTACAAACTGCTGGAGCCGATTGGCCGCCACGGCATCAACATGACCCGCATCGAATCGCGGCCGAGCAAACAGGGCATCTGGGAGTACATCTTCTTCATCGACCTCGACGGCCACCAGCAAGAGCCGAATATGCACAGCCTGCTCGCCGAAATCCAGGACAGCGCCAGCCTGTTCCGCGTGCTGGGCAGTTACCCGCAGGCGGTGCTGAAATAAGCACCAAAACTCCCTCCCTCGCAGGGTGCGCCAGCACCCGCAGCGGGGGAGGGCTGGGGAGGGGGTAGCGTCCGCGAACTTGCCGCCGATGCAAACCAGTCATACCACCCGCCTTCATCCACCACAACCCGCAAACCTATGAGCCAAAAGACCCACTACGACACCCTCGGCGTCGCCAAAGACGCCAGCGCCGCCGACATCAAAAAGGCGTATCACAAGCTGGTGCGCAAGTACCACCCGGACATCAGCACCGACCCGGACGCGGACAAAAAAACCAGCGAAATCAACCAGGCGTACAACGTCCTCAAAGACCCGGCCAAGCGCGCCGAATACGACGCCCTGCTTGCCAACCCCTACGCCGGACGCGAAGCGCCGGACTTTGGCGGCGGCTTCGGCGGCTACCACTTCGACGAACGCCACTTCGGCGACGGCCAGCCCTTCGGCAGCGGCGACTTCCGCTTTGACGACATCTTCAGCGCCTTCGGCCACGCGCAACAGCGCCGCGCGCAGCGCCCGACCACACCCATCCCCGGCGAAGACCAGCACGCCGAACTGGCGATAGACATCGCCGCCGCCTACGCGGGCAGCGAGCGCAGTTTGAGCCTGGAAATGCCGACGCTGACCGCCGACGGCGAAATGACCTACGCGCGCAAAACCCTGCACGTCAAAATCCCGAAAGGCATCAGCGAAGGCCAGCAAATCCGCCTGCGCGGCCAGGGCTTGCCGGGCTTCAACGGCGGCGAAAATGGCGACCTCTACCTCAAAATCCGCTTCCGCGAAGACCCGCAGCACTACGTCAAAGACCGCAAGGACGTTTACCAGCGCCTTGACATCGCGCCGTGGACGGCGGTTCTCGGCGGCACGGTAGAAGTTGCCACGCCTGCGGGCAAACTGGGGGTAAACATCCCGGCGGGCAGCCGGGGCGGCCAAAACCTGCGCCTCAAAGGCAAAGGCATTCCCGCCAAAGAGCCGGGCGACCTCTACCTCGTCCTCAACATCGAACTGCCGCGCGCCGTCGACGACAGCGCCCGCGCCCTCTGGCAACAACTCGCCGACCACTACGCCCAAGGATAAAACCATGAACGGACAAGACATCCAGCTCAGCTACCACGAAATCATCCGCGCCTGCGGCGACGACGCCGACTGGCTGGTGCGCATCATCGAAGCGGACATCATCCACGTCAGCGGCGACCCGCAGGCGGCGACCTACAGCGGCTACCAACTGGCACGCATCCGCCGCGCCCACCGCATCAGCCGCGACTTCGAGGCGAGCGCCCCCGCCACCGCCCTCATCCTGCAACTCCTGGACGAACTCGACGAACTGCGCAAGGGGCGATAAACCGCGCCCCTCCCTGCATCCCTGAAAACCTCACAACCGGAGCCAACCATGACCGACGCCGACATCGCCCGCGAAGCCACCATGCAGCCCATCAGCGCCATTGCCGCCAAAATCGGCATCGCTGAAGACCGGCTCGAACATTACGGCAAATACAAGGCGAAAATCCCGCCGCAAAGCGGCACGCCCGGCAAACTCATCCTCGTCACCGCCATCAACCCGACGCCCGCGGGCGAAGGCAAAACCACCGTCACCATCGGACTCGCCGACGCGCTCAACCGTCTCGGCAAGCGCACCATCATCGCCCTGCGCGAGCCTTCGCTCGGCCCGGTCTTTGGCATGAAAGGCGGCGCGGCTGGCGGCGGCTACGCACAAGTGCTGCCGATGGAAGACATCAACCTGCACTTCACCGGCGATTTCCACGCCATCGGCGCGGCCAACAACCTCCTCGCCGCCCTCATCGACAACCACATCCACCACGGCAACGCGCTTGACATCGACCCGAAACGCATTACCTGGCGGCGTGCGGTTGATATGAACGACCGCCAACTGCGCCACATCATCAGCGGCCTCGGCAAAACCGTGGACGGCACGCTGCGCCCGGACGGCTTCGACATCACCGTGGCGAGCGAAGTCATGGCCGCCTTCTGCCTCGCGCGCGACCTGGCCGACCTGAAAGAGCGCCTCGGCGCGATGATCGTCGCCTGGAACCGGCGCGGCGAACCGGTGTACGCGCGCGACCTGCAAGCGCAAGGCGCGATGACCGCGCTGCTCAAAGACGCCATCAAGCCCAATCTGGTGCAAACCATCGAAGGCACGCCGGCATTTGTTCACGGCGGACCGTTTGCCAACATCGCCCACGGCTGCAACAGCCTCATCGCCACCCGCAGCGCGCTTGCCCTCGGCGAATACACCGTCACCGAAGCGGGCTTTGGCGCAGATCTTGGCGCGGAAAAATTCATCGACATCAAGAGTCGCAAAGGTGGGCTGAAACCCGACTGCGCCGTCATCGTCGCCACCGTGCGCGCGCTCAAATACAACGGCGGCGTCGCCAAAGACGCGCTTGGTGCGGAAAACGTCGCCGCGCTGGAAAAAGGCCTGCCCAACCTGCTCAAGCACATCGACAACCTGAAAAACGCCTTCGGCCTGCCGGTGGTCGTCGCCATCAACCGCTTCCACAGCGACAGCGACGCCGAACTGGCGCTGATTGAGCAAACCTGCGCCGAACGCGGCGTGAAAATCGCCCTGTGCGAAGTGTGGGCGCACGGCGGCAAAGGCGGCGAGGCGCTCGCCCGTGCGGTCATCGACACCTGCGAACACGAAAGCAGCCGCTGTGCGCCGCTCTACCCGGACGACCTGCCGCTGGTGGAAAAAATCCGCACCATCGCGCAAAAACTCTACGGCGCAGCAGACATCGCCTTAAGCGAAGACGCGCGCAAAACCTTGCAGGATTTGGAAAAACTCGGCTACGGCAACTTGCCCGTCTGTATGGCGAAAACCCAATACTCGCTATCGGACGACCCGAAAGCGCTCGGCTGCCCGCAAGGCTTCACGCTCAACATCCGCGAAGTGCAAATCGCCGCCGGCGCAGGATTCGTCATCGCCATTACCGGCACCATCATGAAAATGCCGGGGCTGCCGAAAGCACCCGCCTCCAACCATATTGACGTTGATAAAGACGGCAACATCAGCGGCCTGTTCTGATCGCCTTTCGCCACAAAAAACGCGCCTTTTGGCGCGTTTTTTTAAGAACCTGTTCAAAATTCAGGTGGATAACCGGGATTGTGAAAAAGCTCTAAAGCACAGCCGTAACCGCCCGTGTTGTTTATGATGGCGGGCGGCTACAGTGAGACGGTGCCATATTTCATTGCGGGTTGTTTTGCGCGACAGTATCAATGCCGCCGTGTCATCGCCCCAGTTCGTAGGTTGGGTTAGGCGCTTGCGCCGTAACCCAACGTAGAAATTGTTGGGTAACGCGCGTTCCTCGCTAACCCAACCTACGAACCAACCGCGTCAACTACTGCTCCAATTGTCCCTATATTTTGAAGATTGCCTGCGTGGGCTGATATTACCGGCGGCGAGCATAGTATAAAAAACACCATCACATTACACCGTGCTGATGATTCCCCAACTGCCGCAGCAAATCATCCACCGCATGATGATCCAGATTCACATCGGCAAAGCGGAAATGCTCGATACGACCATGACCCGTGTGGTTTTCAATCACAACCGAGCCGCCGTCATGCGCAAATTCCAATACCAAATCATTACCGCGCAGCAGAAAATGCGTATCGCCCTGACGAATACCATCCAGAATTAGCGTATCCTTGCCATGACTGTCATGAATCGTGTCATGGCCATCACCTGCGCGATAGTGGTATTCATCATTGCCCCAATCGCCTTCCATACGATCATCGCCCCTGCCGCCATCCAGCACATCATTGCCGAATTTGGCCTTCAAATAATCATTGCCGTCCTCGCCAAACAGGCGATCATTAAAATTGCTGCCAATGAGCTGATCATCGCCATCCTTGCCATGCACCGTACCGCCGCGCCATGACGTTTTTACCGATTGCGGCGGCTCAGTCAAAGCCAGCGAAAAATCCGCGTGCGCCTGATTGCCAAGCGGGTCGGTAGCAATCAGCGACAGCGACAAATCCGGCGCGCCCACCGGCGCATGACCGGAAACCGTAGCGCTCGCCGCATCAAAATGCAGCCAGTCGGGCAATGCTTCGCCATTGCCTTGCAACAACTGCAAATTGAGCGGATCACTTTCCGGATCAACAAACGTATCAGACGGCAATTGAAAGCTGAAATCCTGCCCTTCCACAGCGCGATGAGGCTCAAGCGAATGCGCCACTTGCGGTGCGGCATTGACCTGCAAGGTGAAATCCGTAAAGGCGCTTTCCCCGGCATGATCCGTCCCGGTCAGGCGCAAATGAAGCAGACTGCTGTCCGCAGGCGCATGGCCCCTAATCGCGCCGGTCTGCGCATCGAATTGCAACCACTCCGGCAGCGCAATGCCATCTGACAGCGTCAATTGATACACAAGCGTCTCGCCATCCGGGTCGCTGATGGCATCGAGCGTAATTTGTCCGCCAATATCACTATCCGCTTTGACTGCCAGATTGGCCAAAGGCTGCACCACCTCTGGCGGGTGATTGTGCCCATGCGGCAGGTCATGCCGGAAGAAATCGTGATGATCCAGCACAGAACCATCCGCAAAAAGAATGCCATTAATAAAATGCCACGGCTCTGCTTCAGAAAAATGCTTGAGTACCGTAATCTGGTTGTCGCCTTCCAATGTGCGAATAATCAGATCATCATTCTCGCGGATAAATTCGATTTCGTTCCGGTTGTGTGCATCAAACTGGATATAATCAACGCGGTCTTTAATCCGGTCATTATTGTCAATAATGTCATGGCCAAAATCACGCTTGAAATAATAAAGATCATTGCCCATGCCACCATTCAAATAATCATTGCCGGTACCACTGCGCAGAATATCATTCCCTTCGTCACCAAAGAGCCGGTTGGTACCGCTGACACCATACAATTCATCATTGCCTTCGCCGCCCAGCAGCGTGTCATTACCCGCATTGGCGTAAAGAATGTCATTGCCCTCATCGCCATGCAGCTCGTCATCGCCATAGCCGCCGTCTATCTGGTCATCGCCGCGGCCACCAAAAAGATGATCCGTACCATCAGCATTGGGGTCAGCATCTTGCGTGTCTAACGGCCAATCGCCCCATAACCGGTCATTACCGTCGCCGCCATAGACATAATCATCACCAGCGCCCCCGGCAACCTTGTCGTTACCATCATCACCATAAACAAAATCATTGCCGAAATAGCCAAGTACGGTGTCATCACCTTCATCACCATGCACCGTATCAATACCGTTACCACCATCAAGATAATCGTTGCCAGCACCGCCAGAAAGGAAGTCATCGCCGGTAAGTACATAGGGATTTTCCCAGGTGGATTGACCGTTATCGCCATAAAGGCGGTCATTGCCTTCTTCACCATACAGATAATCCGTTCCGGCATTACCAACGAGCAAATCCTTGCCATCGCCACCGTGCATATAATCCGTATTGCCAGCACCAAAAATTCTATCGTCTCCCCCGTCACCGGACAAAAAATTTACCCCGTCAGGCTTCATGTAATTGTTTTCCGGCAAATCGTTGTCATAGCCGTAGAGTTCGTCATTGCCGTCTCCACCCGATAACATATCGCCATCGCCACCATTACCGAACATGACATCATCACCTTTACCTCCTTCCATAGTATCCGCACCCTCCATATCTGCGGGGCAATAATCGCCATCGCCAAACATAAAGTCATTACCGTCATCGCCATAAAGAAAATCTCCATGTGCACCACCGCGCAGCGTATCCTTGTCCGCGCCGCCATGCAGGTGATCTACCCCGTAACCGCCATAGAGTTCGTCTTCGCCTTCATTACCCCATATCTTGTCATTGCCAAAAAAATTTCGCGCGTCATCCGGATGATTATAATCTCCCCAAATCGTGTCATTACCGGAACCGCCATACAATTTGTCATTATTACCGCCGCCCATCATGACATCATCACCATCATCGCCAAAAATAGTATCTTCACCCTGAAACTCACGGGGAAGCTGGTAGCCGGGCAAAATGGAAGCGTTGCTTAACTGGTCGCCAAACAAAAAGTCATCGCCTTTATCGCCGTGAATCGTATCATTATTGCCACCACCGATAATCGTGTCTTTCCCGTTGCCGCCATTGATGGTATCGCGACCATGTTTGTCAGCACTTACGCTATTTAAGCGTCCCGGCGAAGTTAGACCATCGCCATTGATAAAATCATTCTCTCCACCGCCTTCAATAAAGTCATCCCCGCCCATGCCATAAATTTCGTCCTTGCCACGGCCAACACCATCATAACTGCTGTTGCCATCCCGTTCTTCATTATGCTCCTTGTCGCCATAAATAAAGTCATTGAGATTGCTGCCGACAATCTCGTCGTTGCCATCAGCACCATAGAGATAATCCCCGCCGGTTTTGGCGTCATCTTCTTTGGTAGGAGAAATACCATCTGTTGTCTCGACGTCATCTTTATCTTTATAGACGCCCCAGGTCGTTCCTGCCTGAATGACCGATTTCCCGTATTTCGGCATTTCCCAAAGCTCATCCGGGCGTCTGCGCTCCCGTGCGGTCAAATCTGAATTGGCATAAATAAAATCATCACCGCGACCGCCATCAATAATGTCGGAGCCACCGCCACCGGCAATCAGGTCATTACCCTCACCGCCATAAATACGGTCATTATTCGGGCTGCCGCCGAGGGCATCATTGCCGCCCTTGCCAAAAATCCGCCAGCTCTCCTTGCTGTTTCTGTAGTTGATAACGTCCGCAAAGTCCTGTTCGGCAATGCCGTCATTGATGACGCCATCAGGATTGCGATCATACCAGCGGGGGTAATATTCACCGTAGCGCCACTTGTCCATCTCCGGATGATTGTTCTTGTCAATGATTTCCGTATGCCAGTCGCCTTCACTGCGCCCGCCTTCTTTCGGCTCACGGTCATTGTATTCCGGCAGGACAAAGCCCATGCGGCCATTCTCCATTTTTGCCCAGCTACGGATGACAAAATGATTGTCAAGGATGGGCTCATTGAATACCAAATCGCCGTCTGCCGTCAAAAGAACATTCCATTTGTTGCCATTGATATAAACGAACCAGGCATTACGCACACCAGGCACGCTGGTAAAAGGCTGCTTTGCCAAATTCCTGCCATCTATCTCGATAATACCACGCCCATCGCTGTCAATGACCGTGTCATCAAATTTGGTAGAGGTATTGAAGACATAAGTATCCATGCCATTGCCGCCATTCAGCGTATTCTTGCCGCCACCCCCTTTGAGGGTGTCATTGCCGCCAAGTGCTACCAGTTTGTCATCGCCGCCATTGCCAACCAGAACATCATTTTTCGGGCTGCCAAAAATTATGTCATTTCGCTCGCCGCCTTCCATACCCTGGCTGCCGTTATTGAAGATGACGCGATGACCTTCGCCCTCCGAACCACGGGAAAAGCTGGTTTCCTTGTCTCCGCTTTCAAAGGAGACCTTGTCATTTTCCTGGATACCAAATTCTTGCCGGATGGCATTGATCGTCCTGAGCGTATAGTCGTCGTCAACCTTGAATTTCTCCGCCAAAGACTCAAGCAGCATCCATGCCCTTGCCTGAACCCACTCATCCGAATAATCATCCGGGTTGATACTGTCATAAGCGGCTTTCAGTTCCTTGGTAGGATAGGATACCGCCAGCGGGTTCAGATTTTCCAGCGCATAAATAATGGCCTTGGCGGTGGAAATATCCCCGCTATGTTTGCTGTCATGCAGTTTGTCCAAAATATAGCGGGTACTGTCATTCAGCATGGTAATTTTAAATCCGCCCATTTCTATCGGATTATTATCTTTGTCTCTGAATTTTCCATAATATAAGAGACTTAGAATATCTTGATAATTTTCACTATTAATTACTATGCCTGTTTCTTCGCCCATATATCCTTTAAGAATCCATTTTGCCATGTTTGCTCCTCCTGCATTCTTGACAAGAGCGTCGAATTTTGTTTTTTCATGAAAGATAGGAACATTGGGATCTCGCGGTACCTGCATTCCCGGTTCAAAGAATGCCCAAATCACATCATGATGATAGCCAAAGAACAGCTCTTCTAAAGTCATTGACTTTCCCGTCAACATACTAATTGCGGTATAAGTCAATCCGACAATAGCCGCCAAAGCAGCAATTGGTTGTGCGCCCGGGATAGCTGCCAAGCCTGATGCCAGTGCTGTGCAGACTTCTCCCAATTCTGCATCGGCAACCGGTTGGGTGAATTGGTTATCATCTGTAGCCCTAGACAAACCTGAAAGCGTAACCTGAACCATCCCCAGCATTGCAGAAAGCGCACTACTGCTTGCGGCTGCGGCAGTATTGCCTTTATAGTGATACCATGCTTGTTGAGCATCGGCCACGGTATTTATGCTTTGTACAAGACCAGATCCATATGTAAGCCTCATATTTGTCCAATTGTCAAAAGTTCCTTTATCAGTAAATAATAAACTTTCTCCACTAGATAATGTGTTGCTACTTGCGCTAGCACCACCTTCCGCTAAAAATTCTATTTTGTTATTTTTTGCCCATGCAAAAAAATCTTTCGCATTTTTAAAAATCAGGGTAATAGATGCCATAATTTGCTCCTTGTTAAATTGTAAAACGACTTTGGTTTATAGGATTTAGTTTTTCTACATTAGGTTTATATCCGATGACGCCTAAGTATTTTATTGCAACAATTAGTGGTCAACGCAGTTACTAGCCTAAGAGAAAAGTTTTTTGGCTCACCTTTGGCTATGTTAAATATCACCAAGTATAAGTTACTCCTTGTTCTTGTTTGAATTGTGAGAAGAATTTTTCATCGTCAGATTCAAGATATTCCCATGCAGTAACCCTGCAATATCTGTAGCCTTTGACTGCCTTCTGTTTTATCCGCCCATTGGCAATGCGTATGGTTGCTGATTTGAGGTAAAACTTTCCTTTTTTAACCGCCTTGTCGTTGCACCATATGCTTGGCGTACAATGACATTCAAAGGTTTCATTGTTATAGATTAACGCGAAAGCATACTGTTTGCCATAAGGAATTCGGCTCACCATAGTCGGCCCAACCGAGGGGATTATTTCTATTTTCTGCTTCTCTGTTGCAACAATAGACTTGGGCTCACCGTAATTTTCATCGGTTTTGGTTTCGCTGGCTATATCATTGGTAACCAAGATATAAACAATATACAAGATTACCAATACGGCTAAAACCTCGGTTACTTTTTGTGCTGGCGTAATAGTGAGATTGGATTCTCCAGTTTGCCGTTTCTTATAATCAGGCATGAATTACTCCTTGTTGAAAATCAAATAAGCGGACCTGTTCTCAGTTGGGCAAAGCAAGCAAACATTTACTTGCTTTTCCTCCTTTATTAGCGGCACTTGTACCACCATTATTGAGAGTTTCAAGCTTGTTTTCTTTTGCCCAAATCAAAAACTCTTTTCGATTTTTAAAGAAAAGCGTTAATCCACCCATTGTCTCTTCCCTTATTTAAAGTTTCAATCAATTCTTTATCTTCTTGCAGAAGATAATCCCAGTCTATTATTTGACAATAGCGCTTGCCACCAATATGCCGTATTTTTATCTTGCCGTCCGCAATACGTATTGTTGCTGAACGCAGGCGAATTTTTTTAATTTTTTTATAAACCTCCTTGTTACACCATGGTGTTTTTGAACAGGAACAGTCAAAAGTCTCGTCATTATAGTGTAAGAATGGACTTATTGTATATCTAGTAGAATATCTGGACATACTGGTAGGTTCAGGTACTAATTTAATAGTTATCTCATGCCCTTCAGTTGCATATATCTTTATGGGATCACCATAATTATTGTCTGCCGGCGTGCTACTATCGACGTGGAGTATGTATATACCCAGCAGGCCAATAATCACGGCAAGCAAGACATCTTTGTCAAAAATGGCAGAGGAACTCATCAATATATACCTTCATTTTTGCGTACCTTTGTTCAGCAAGAACAGTCTGTCTGTCTATCTTTTTTATAACGCTCTTGGCGGTACCAGGCGGGTAGCGCAATCCGTCCGTCAATACTCCTGTTAGTCATCATCATCGTCTGCCCAAAAGGTATCATCATCTTCGTCCTCCCAAAGATAGTCATCTTCATCATCCCAAAATTCCTCATCCCCGTCGTTGCAAAGGCGATCGTTTTTCATATTATCCCAATAAGGATCATCCTCCATGCCACCATAAAGGTAATCATCTTTGTCAAAAATACTGTCATCCACAGACACGGCATTACATACAAGATTCGGGAAAAAGCGATAATTTACATCACGAGACAGATCTGATATGACTTCTCTGATATAGAATACTAAAAGCGTCTCTACACTCACCAGCACGTTATCCAGTGCATTCATTCTGCGGTGTCGTGCTAAGGGTTTAACATCTGTTTCAAATTGAACATAAGCCTTCCCTTCATGAATCTCTATCTTTATTTTGGCGTCGTTCGCGTGCGCAGACAGCCAGTTATTGGCGGTGCCCATTCTGCCATGATGGATAGTAATAAATTCATACTAGACCTCTTTCCAAACTAAGCTATTTCAAAATTGCAGATGGCAGCAATGAGTGTAAAGCGTAGCGAAAAACGCCGAAGCCGATTACGGTAACGCCCCGCGACCATTC
>NZ_CALJAH010000004.1 GCF_938028185.1 uncultured Cardiobacterium sp.
TGCAAGGTTGGGCAATGGCTGGACAGGGGAATGGATTTGCTACAGGCGGTGGAGCAGGCTTTTATTGGGTATATTATTTAGGGTGGATGGCTATAACGATACTCACAGCCTTCTGAACAAGACGCCCGCCTGACCGGGCTTTGTGAGGATTGCTATAAAAAACCGCGCTTCGGCGCGGTTTTTCTTTTTGGGTAACGGCTTACTGGTTGCCGTTGGGTTCGTAGTTGCCGCCTTTGTGGCGCGGGGTTCGGCGGCGGTGGCTTTCCGGTTTGTTGCCGCGCAGCTGGCGGTTGCCGTTGCGGGCGAGGCGCTCGGTTTTTTGTTCGTTGAGCGCTTGCAGCGCCTCGTCGCTCGGCGGGATGACGTCGGCGAGCAGCTCTTCGTCCAGCGGTGTCACCGGCAGTTTGTTGTGGATGTAGTGTTCGATTTCCGGCAGCGAGTACACGTATTCTTCGCAGGCGAAGCTGATGGCGGTGCCGGAGGCGCCCGCGCGGGCGGTACGGCCGATGCGGTGCACGTAGTCTTCGGCGACTTGCGGCAGGTCGTAGTTGAAGACGTGGGTGATGTCCGGGATGTGCAGGCCGCGCGCGGCGACGTCGGTCGCAACGACGATGTTTACCGCGCCGCTCTGGAAGTCCTTGATGATTTTTTCGCGTTTTTTCTGCGGGATGTCACCGGAGAGGGCGGCGTTGGGGTAGCCGTTCGCTTCCAGCACGATGGAGAGGCGCTCAAGGTCGCGCTTGGTGTTGAGGAAGATCATGCTGCGCGCCGGTTTGTCGCGGTTCAAAAGGCCGATAAGCAGCGGCGTTTTTTCGTGGCGCGCGGTGTGGTAGAGGATTTGGGTGATGTTGTCGGCAGTGGCGTGTTCGCTTTCGATGCTGACGGTTTCCGGCGCGTTGAAGTATTCGTAGGCGAGCTCCTGCACTTTTTGTGCCATCGTCGCGGAGAAGAGGAGGTTCAGGCGTTCGTGCGCGGGCGGCATTTGCCGCAGGAGGTAGCGCACGTCGTCGATGAAGCCGAGGTCAAACATCCGGTCGGCTTCGTCCAGTACGCATACTTCGATGTTTTTCAGGCGGATGACTTTTTGTTTGTAGAGGTCAATGATGCGCCCCGGCGTGCCGATGATGATGTCTATCGGCGCGTTTTCGAGCAGGTTGCGCTGGTGTTCCATGCTGACGCCGCCGTAGATGGCAAGGCTGTTCAATCCGGTGTAGGCGCCGATTTGGTCGGCGTCTTTTTTGATTTGTACGGCGAGTTCGCGCGTCGGCGCTAGCACGATTGCCCACGGCCCTTTGGCTTTGGGGTGGACGGGGTTGGTGAGCAGGTAGTGGTAGAGGGAGATGAGGAAGGCAGCGGTTTTGCCGGTTCCGGTCTGCGCCAGTCCCATTACGTCGTGGCCGCTTAAGGTCAGCGGCAGGGTCTTTTCTTGTATCGGCGTGGTGTGGGTGAGGCGGTTGTCTTCCAGCGCTTCTTGTATGGCCGCATGGATGGGCAGGCTGCTGAAAGCGGTCGCGGTGGTGTGGTTTTCTGCCATGTAGTCTCTCTGTTTTTTAAGGTTTTTGGTGTGCGGATTATACCATTTTTTCATTTTCCGGCGCGTCGCGCCCGCGCTACACGCGGCGGAGCCGCTCTGCTATACTGCGCCGCCGTAATTTTCTTTTCCGGTCAGGCTTTGTTTCATGAACAGATTGTTGTTTTTTGTGTTGTTTCCGCTCCTGTTGCAGGGTTGTTCCCTGTTTCGCAGCGAGCAGCGTCTTTATGAGGTGAAGATGATGGCGGGCGATGTGCTTTATGCCACGAGTTCTCCGAAAAAGGATGCCAAGGGTTTTTATCGTTTTAGTGATGTGAACGGGCGCGATTATAAGGTCAAGGATAATTTGATTCTTTATATCAAACCGGCCAAGTTCAAGCGTTAATTCTTAAGGAGTGTTTTGTGTCTGTTGGCAGGGTTCCGCTCAGTTGCGAGTTTTTTCCGACGGCGACGCCGGAGGGCGCGGAAAAGTTGGCGGCGGTGCGCCGTGAGCTTTCGTATTTGCAGTGCGAGTATTATTCGGTGACTTACGGCGCGGGCGGCAGTACGCGCGACCGCACGATGAATCTGGTGGCGCGGCTGGTCGCGGAGAATGGCCCGCCGGTGATGCCGCATTTGACTTGTGTCGCTTCCACCGAGGCGGAGGTTCGCGCGCTGCTCGATGAGTATCAGCAGTTGGGCATTTACCGGCTGATGGCATTGCGCGGTGATATGCCTTCCGGCGCTTTTGAGAATGCGGGTTTTTCGACTGCCAAACATTTGGTCGCTTATGTGCGCGAGTTGTGGGGCGAGAAGGCGCGGATTTTTGTCGCTGCCTATCCTGAAGTGCATCCGCGCGCGCATACGCCCGCCGAGGATTTGCGTGCTTTTCACGAGAAGGTGCAGGCGGGCGCGACCGATGCTGTCACCCAGTATTTTTTTAATGTTGAGGCGTTTTTGCGTTTCCGCGATGATGCGCTGGCGCTCGGTATTGATATTCCGATTGTGCCGGGCATTATGCCCATCAGCAATTTCACCCAGTTGAGCCGGTTTTCGGACGCCTGCGGTGCGGAAATCCCGCGCTGGCTGCGCAAGCGGTTGGAAGCGTTGCAAGATGATTTGCCCGCGCTCTGCGATTATGGCGCCGATGTGGTCGCCGGTATTTGTGAGCGGCTGATTGCCGAAGGCGTGCCATCGCTGCATTTTTACAGTATGAACCGTGCCGATTTGATTGGCGCGTTGTGTGCGCGTTTGGGCTGGTGCTGATGGCCTCGCTCGGTCGTTCGTCTGCCGTGTTCGCCGCGATGACGCTACTCTCGCGCGTCCTCGGCCTGCTGCGCGATATGCTGGTCGCGCGCTATTTTGACGTCGCCGTCACCGATGCCTTTTACGCCGCGCTGCGCATTCCCAACACGCTGCGCCGCTTTTTCGCCGAAGGCAGTTTTGCCAACGCTTTCGTCCCCGTCTTTTCCGCCACCCGCACCGAACACCCGGAGCAGCTGAAGGATTTGTTGCGCCATACCAGCGGCACCCTGCTCGGCATTTTGCTGGCGATTACCGCTGTTGGCGTGCTGTTTTCCGGCGCAATTATCACCCTGGTGGCGAGCGGCCTCGGTGAGCGCCCGGAGCAGTTCCTCCTCGCCAGCGATATGCTGCGCATCATGTTTCCCTACATCCTGCTGATTTCGCTGACGGCGATGGCAGGCGGCGTGCTCAACACCTTCGGCCAGTTCGGCATTCCGGCGCTGACCCCGGTGCTGCTCAATATCACCCTGATTGCCGCCGCCCTCTGGCGGCATTACCACGGCGCGCCTGCTGCAGGACTGTATGGCATGGAGCTGGCCTGGGCGGTGTTTCTGGGCGGCGTGGCGCAACTGGCGCTGCAACTGCCGTTTCTCTATCAATGCGGGATGCTGCTGCGCCCGCGCTGGGGCTGGAAACACAGCGGCGTGCGCCGCATCCTCAAACTGATGCTACCGACACTGTTCGGCTCCTCCGTCGGCCAACTGACCGTGCTGATTAACACCTACCTCGCCTCGTGGCTGGTCACGGGCAGCATCTCCTGGCTCTATTACTCCGACCGCCTGGTTGAGCTGCCGGTCGGCCTGATTGGCGTCGCCCTCGGAACCGTCATCCTGCCGCGCCTGAGCGCACTGCGCGCCGCCGCCGACGATGGCCAGTTTGTGCGCACGCTGGACTGGGCGCTGCGCTGGGGATTCCTTGTCGGTAGCGCTGCCGCCGTCGGCCTGATTGTCCTCGCGCCGTCCATCATCGCCGGACTCCTCTACGGTGGCCGCTTTGACGCGCACTACGTCGCCATGACCACCCTTAGCCTGCGCGCCTACGGCATCGGCGCACTCTTTCACATCATGGTGAAAGTCCTCGCCCCCGCTTTCTACGCCCGCCACGACAGCAAAACCCCGGTCAAGGCGGGCATCAGCGCGATGCTGCTCAACATCGCCTGCGCCCTCGTCCTGAGCCATTACCTCGCCCACGTCGGCCTCGCCGCCGCCAGCAGCATCGCCGCGCTCGCCAACATGAGCCTGCTTCTCTACTTCCTCCGCCGCGACGGCATCCGCCTGAAAACCGCCTCGCTCTGGTTCTTCCTGCGCGTGCTGCTTGCCAATGCCGCGCTCGCATCCATCCTCCTCTACCTGCAAGGCGACGTGGCCGACTGGCTCGGCAAAACCGCCTTCATGCGCCTGCGCGACCTGCTGTTACTGGTCGGCGTCGGCGGCATGAGCTACCTCGCTGTCCTGCTCGCGCTCGGCCTGCGCTGGCGACAACTCCAACCGGGATGACACCATGCACCACAAACCGCTGCTAACCGCACTCTGCCTCGCCCTGCTCAGCTTGCACCTGCCCGCCACCGGCGCAGACAAAAAAAACACCGCTGCCAAACCGGCCGCAGCGGCGGTCAAACGCGCCCCCGCTGCCCCCGCCAAAGCGGCGCCCAAAGCCGCTACCGTCGCCAAACCCGCAGCAAAACCTGCGCTCAAACCCGCCCCGGCGCAGGCGGTCAGCGCTGCGCGCCTTGAAGGCAAAACCATCCGTAACATCGACATCCGTGGCATCCAGAACAGCACCCAGCGCGACAACGCCAAAGTCTATCTCTCGCTGGAAAAAGTCGCGGGCGAAAAAATCGACCAGCCCGACTACGTCCAGTACCTCATCGAAAACGGGCGCGAAGAAATCCGGCGCTCGCAACAGCCCTTCGGCTACTACCATACCCAGGTGGACGTGCGCCTCGAAGACGCCGCCGACGGCCTCAGCGTCATCTACACCGTGCACCAAAACGAACCGACCCGCCTCGGCCAGGTGAACATCCAGGTGACGGGCGAAGCCGAACGCGACGAAAAATTCCGCGAACTGCTCGCCGACAACCCGCTCAAATCCGGCAGCACCCTCGACCACAACACCTACGAAACCTACAAGGCGCGCTTTACTGCGCTGGCGAGCGCGCGCGGCTACTTTGACGGCGCCTTCCGCGAGCACAGTGTCCAGGTCAACCCCGACACCAACACCGCCGACGTCGCGCTCATCTACGACAGCGGCACGCGCTACAGCTTTGAAAACGTCGAATTCAACGACGTGCCGCTCTCGCCCGACCTCTTGCAACGCTTCGTCCAGTTCAAACCCGGTCAACCCTACCTCTCCTCCGACGTCGCCACCCTGCAACAGGATTTACAAGGCAGCGGCTACTTCGCTGAAGCGCTGCTTGGCGACGAACCCGACCGCGAGCGCAAAACCGTGCCCATCAAAGGCCAACTGACGATGGACGAAAACAAACACTACGTCCTCGGCGTCGGCTACTCCACCGACAGCGGCGTGCGCGGCAAATTTGAATTTGACCGCCGCTGGGTCAACGACCGGGGCCACCAGTTCAGCAGCAAACTCTACGCCTCCACCAAAGCGAGCAGCCTCGACACCCTCTACCGCATCCCGGCGGCGAACCCGGCGAGCGACTACTACTACCTCCGCCTCGGCGGCCACATCAAGCGCGACACCTACGACAGCCGCCGCATCTTCGGCGAAGGCGGCTACAACTACCGCACCGGCGACTGGGAGCACCGCTACGGCCTCGTCACCGCCTGGGAAAAATTCACCATCGGCCTCACCGACGGCAAAACCCTGCTCCTCTACCCGCAGGCACAATGGACCTACACCTCCACCAAAAACCGCCTCAACCCCAAAGACGGCTACCAATTCCGCTTCGGCGTGCTGGGAGCGAGCAAAGCGCTGCTCTCCGACGTCAACGTCCTGCAAACCAACCTTGACGCGCGCTACCTGCAAACCCTGGGCGAAAAAAGCCGCCTCGTCAGCCGCGCCGCCCTCGGCGGCACCTGGACCAACGACTTCGACCGCATCCCGCCGAGTATGCGCTACTTCGCTGGCGGCGACCGCACCATCCGGGGCTACACCTTTGAAAACATCGGCACCCGCGACGCGGGCGGCAACAACATCGGCGGCCGCTACCTTGCCGTCGGCAGCCTCGAATACGAATACTACTTCAAGCCCGAATGGGCGGCGGCCGCCTTCGTTGACGCGGGCGACGCCTACATCCACGACCCGAAAATCAAAGTGGGCGCGGGCGCGGGCGTACACTGGCAATCGCCGGTCGGCCCGATCAAACTCGACGTCGCGCACGGTTTTGACAAAAAATACGGCGACAAAGTCCGCCTGCACATCAGCATCGGCGCGGAGCTTGACCTGTGAAGCCCGCGCGACTGGCGCGCGGCCTGTACAAAACCCTCAAATGGCTGTTCCTCGCCACCCTCATCCTCGCCCTCATCGCGGGCGGCACACTCTACTGGCTGCTGGGCAGCGACAACGGCTACCGCCGCCTGCCCGGCCTGATTAACCACCTCACCCCCTACACCCTCGAATACGACACGCTCGAAGGCCGCCTCCTCGGCGAACAGCGCTGGCACAACCTGCACCTCCACGGCGCGGGGCTTGACATCCGCGCCGCCGAACTCCGCCTCAACCTGCGCGCGCGCGACCTGCTCTCCGGCGACATCAACCTCGACGCGCTCCAGCTCAAAGACGCGCAAATCACCCTGCCGCCCGCGAGCGACAGCGCCGAACCGCCGCGCGACAGCACCCCGCCCGGCGCACTGCCGACCATCGACCTGCCCGTCGCCCTCGCGCTGCACAACATCACCCTCGACAACATCGCCCTGCAACAAAACGGCCAACCGCTCATCCACATCCACCACGCCGCGCTCGACGCCGACTACCGCGACAGCCGCCTCACCCTGCAAGGCACCCTCGACAGCGACAAAGGCAAAGCGAGCCTCGACGGCAGCGCCGAAACCCGTGGCGACTACCCGCTGACCCTTGCCCTTGACGCCGACACCCCGCTGCTCCCGCCCGCACAAAACCTGCAACTGCGCTGGCAACAAAGCCTGCTCAAACCACAACTGCGCCTCACCCTCAAAGGCGCCATCAGCGGCGACATCCAGTTTGACGGCGACCTCAGCCCCGACCTGCAACAACTCAACGCCAGCCTCGCCTGGCAAAACCTCGACTACAACCAGCACGAATACCAAAGCGGGCGCGGCAACCTCAGCCTCAAAGGCGGCCTCAGCGCGCTGCACGGCGAACTGCAAGCCGCCTTTGCCGGCAAAGAGCTGCCGCCCGCGCAACTCACCCTCAACAGCGACTACAGCGACGGCAAACTCACCAACCTCGACCTCACCCTCGCCACCCTCGGCGGCAGCGCCCGCTTCCACGGCGACGCCGATTTCAACGGCGCGCCCCAATGGCGCGGCACCCTCGACATCGCCAACATCAACGGCAAAAACTGGCGCCCCGACCTCGACCTGCAACTGGACGGCCACATCCAGACCCACGGCGGCGACGGCCAGGCGCACCTCACCATCGACCGCCTCAGCGGCCACTGGCAAAAACAACCCGTCAGCGGCCAGGGCAGCCTTGACTACGGCGCGGGCAAACTGAACCTCCACGACCTGCAACTGCAACTGGCGGGCAACAGCGTCCGCGCCAACGGCAACGCCGACGCCGCCAGCGCCGCGCTCGACCTGCACATCGCCGCCCCGGCGCTTGACCGCCTGCTGCCCATCATTGGCGGCGACATCAACAGCGACATCCACATCAGCGGCAACCTGCTCCAGCCACAACTGGACGGCACCCTCCGCTGGAAAAACCTGCGCGTCGGCGACCCGAAAAACCCCATCGTCGCCTCCAAACAAGGCAACGCCAGCGGCAAAGGCAAACCCGACCGCCTCGCCGTCACCCTCGAAGGCGACGCGCGCGGCAAACACTTCCCGGCGCTTACCCTCAAAGGCGGCGGCACCCTCGACCCGCTGCACAACATCCGCGACATCAGCCTCGACATCCACAGCCTGCAAGGCAGCCTGCACGCCACCGGCGAAAGCGGCTGGCTACCGCACGTCAGCTGGAACGCCAAAATAGATGCCAAAAACCTCCACCCCAACCAATGGGAACTGCTGAAAGCGCTCGACGCCGAACTCAGCGCCCAGCTTGCCAGCGCGGGCAGCGTAAAAAACGGCAACGTCCAACTCAGCGCCGACATCGCCAACCTCAAAGGCCGCTGGCAAAAACAGCCGCTCAGCGGTCACGGCAACATCATCCTTGACGGCAACAAACTCAACATCAAGGCGCTCGAACTCAAGGCGGGCAACGACCGCCTCATCGCCAGCGGCAAACTCGACGACAAAATCCTCGCGCTGGACTACGACCTCGACAGCAAAAACCTCGCCGCCTACTACCCGCCGCTCAAAGGCAGCCTGACGGGCAAAGGCAAAATCAGCGGCAGCCTGCAAGCGCCGGAAATCCAGGGACAACTCACGGGCAAAAACCTCGCCTACGCCGACCACAAAATCGCCAGCCTGCAAGCGAGCCTCGCCACCAGCCTGAAAAAAGGCGGACGCTTTACCAACCATATCGAACTGCAAGGCGTACAAAGCGCGGGACAAAACTGGAAAAACATCACCCTCAGCAGCGACGGCAACTACGACCGCCACAGCCTCAGCCTGCGCACCACGGGCGGCGACGCCAACCTGCAACTCGCTGCCAGCGGCGGCTTCAGCGCCATAGACACCTGGAAAGGCGACATCACCAGCCTGGAAGCCAGCGGCTACCAAATGCAGTGGCGGCTGCGCCAACGCAGCACGCTGCACATCGCACCCAAACAAATCACCCTGCGCGACTTCTGCCTCGCCGACCAATACAGCGGCCTCTGCCTCAACCTCAAACACGACCAACAAACCGAACTCGACTACCGCATCACCACCCTTGACCCTAAGAGCTTCGGCAAACTCATCCCCGCCAACATCCGCCTCAACACCACCCTGCAAGGCGAAGGCAAAATCACCCGCGCCGCGGGCGGCCAACTGCGCGGCAACAGCGAACTGCACCTCACCCCCGGCAGCCTCAACATCCAGCTCAAAGGCCAGCCGCCGCTCAACCTCGCCCTGAAAACCGCACAACTGCGCAGCCGCTTCACCGACCGCCAGGCCGAAAACACCCTCGCCATCGACCTCGGCGACAGCGGCACCATCAATGGCCGCGCCCTCATCACCGACTACCAAAAACAGGCACTCGCGGGCGAAATCAACATCAACATCCCCGACATCGGCAAATACCGCAACTTCGTCCCCAAAGCGAGCGAAATGCGTGGCCGCGTCAACGGCACCCTGCAAATCGGCGGCACCGCCAAAGCCCCCATCGCCAGCGGCGATCTGCAACTGGACGGCGGCCTCATCAAAATCCCGCAATACGCGACCGAACTGAAAAACATCCGCCTCCGCCTCTCGGCGCACCGCAGCGGCCAAATCGACATCAACGGCGCCATCGGCACCCCGGACGGCAACCTCGACGCCAGCGGCGTCCTCCACCTCGCCCCGACCCAGCTTGACCTGCGCCTTGCCGGGAAAAACATGCTGATAGCGGACGCCAAAACCATGATGGTCAGCATCTCGCCCGACTTCCGCATCACCATCGACCCGGCGAGCGGCATCAACGTCCAGGGCAAAATCACCGTGCCGAAAGCCAACATCTCCGTCCCCGACATGAGCGGCGGCGTAGAAATCTCCGACGACGTCGTCATCGTCAACGAAGAAACCCAAAAAAAGCCGCTGGCGGCGGTCGAACCGCCGGTACCGCTTAACGCCAACATCGAAATCCTCCTCGGCGACAAAGTCTATTTCAAAAACAAAGACGTCAACATCCGCCTCAAAGGCGGCATCACCATCATCGAGCGGCCAAACCGCCCGCTGGCCGCGCGTGGCGCCATCGAAGTGGCGAGCGGCGTGTACGAACTCTACGGCCAGGAGCTGGACATCAAACGTGGCAAGGCGACCTTTGGCGGCGGCAGCATCACCAATCCGACCATCGACATCCTCGCGCTGCGCGACATCGACCGCAAAAACATCAAAGTCGGTGCCGCCGTCACCGGCAGCGTGGAGCGGCTGCAACTCAAACTCACCTCGACGCCGAAAATGCCCGACTCCGCCATCCTCTCCTACCTCCTCTTTGGCCGCGCGCCGGACGGGACGATGGACAACGAAGCGCTGCTACAAACCGCCGCCAGTCTGTCGCTGGGCGGCATCCTCCCCGGCGGCAACATCGGCAAAGAAACCGGGCTGGACGTCTTCGACCTCGGCGTCAGCGGCCTCAAAGCAGGCAAATACCTCGGCAAAGACATGTACGTCGGCCTGAAAAGCAACTTCTTCACCGGCGTCACCGAATTCATCGCCCGCTACCAGTTCACCGACCACCTCAACATCGAAGCGAGCGCACAGGCACAAGACCGCGCCATCGACCTCATCTACGAACTGGAAAAAGACTGAAACCTCACGCCGGATGAAAAAATCCCCAACAAAAGCAGGCGATGCTAGAATGTGTACCGTTCCGTAATGAACGGTACATCCTGAATACAGCAAACCAACGAACACACGGAGTTCACAATGAAAAACAGGAATTTACTGGCGCTGGCCATCTTGGGTGGCCTGCTCACCGCCTGCGGTGGCAGCGATGACAACAACAGCAACAACCCCTCCGACCCGAACGGCGAAAAACCGCTGCGCGGCCCGTCCCCCGGCCTGCAATACCAGCACTGGATTGACCCCACCGATACCGACGGCAGCCACGGCATTAGCGACAGCAATGGCAATCCCCAGGGCGGCAATAACAACGGGGGAAACAACAACGGCGGCAACAATAATGGCGGCAATAATAACGGAGGAAACAACAATGGCGGCAATAACAACAGATCGCCATCTTATAATGAAATAGAATTTAACGGAAAAATCATAACACTACTACCTCCCAATGTTCCGCCAGGTTCAGGAGACTATTATGAAAATAATGATGGCGCTTACCGGAAAATGATTGGTAACCAATTTGGCAACCTGATTTTTGGTGTTATTGTTGACAAGGCTAATGGCAATGCCCGTGCATTTACCCGTGACACCCGTGCAAACGCCTTGACCACCAATATGCCAACTACCGGCACCTTTGACTACGGTGGTACTGCCGTCCATTATGACGTCGCGCGTAAAGAATTCCTGAAAGGAACGGCCTTGATGAAAGTCGATTTCTCATCCGCAAAAAAACTGACCGGTGAAATTAACTTGCCCGGCAGAACCGATCCTGTTCGCCTCTCTGCCGATATCATCGGCAACCGTTTTAGTGGTTCTTCTGATAATCAGGTTGTTACCTCAGGCAGTTTCTATGGTGATGAAGCAACCGAAATGGGAGGTATTTACGGAAAAAACACCTCCAATCCGGATGTCAAGGAATTCATTGGCTCTTTTGGTGCCAAAAAACGTGCTCCGTTTGTGCCATAATTCATAACATCAATACTTGACTCTATACAGGATTGAATGCCCGCGCATTCAATCCTTTTCTTTTTCCAAACCGTCTCCCATGCTCGAACTCCAGCACATCACCCTCTCGCGCAACGGCGTGAACCTCATCGAAAACGCCGACGCCCGTATCCACCCCGGTCAGCGCGTCGGCCTCACCGGGCGCAACGGCAGCGGCAAATCGACCCTGCTCGCGCTCTTGCGCCACGAAATCGACGCCGACAGCGGCGACTACCGCCTGCCGCCGGACTGGCGCATCGCCAGCGTCGCCCAGGAAACCCCGTCGCTGCCCGACAGCGCGCTGGACTACGTCCTCGCCGGACACGCGCCCTATCAGGCGGCACTCGCCGCGATTGCCCAGGCCGAACAAAGCAGCGACGGCCACGCCATTGCGCGGGCGCACGACCAGTTCGCCGCCTGCGACGGCTACGCCCAGCCAGCCCGCGCCGCCGAACTCTTGGACGGCCTCGGCTTCCCGCCGGACGAGCAACACCGCGCCGTTGCCAGCTACTCTGGCGGCTGGCGGATGCGGCTCAACCTCGCCCGCGCCCTCATCGCCCCGGCGGAGCTGCTGCTTTTGGACGAGCCGACCAACCACCTCGACCTGGACGCCATCATCTGGTTGCAGGACTACCTCAAAACCCACCCGGCGACACAAATCATCATCGCCCACGACCGCGAATTCCTCGACGCCCTCTGCACCCGCATTCTCCACATCGAAAACCGCCAACTGCAAAGCTACACGGGCAACTACAGCGATTACGAACGGCAAAACTACGAACAGCGCCTGCAAGCCGACGCCCAATACCAAAAACAGGCGCGGCAGCGCGCCCACCTGCAAAGCTACATCGACCGCTTCCGCGCCAAGGCGACCAAAGCGCGCCAGGCACAAAGCCGCCTGAAAGCGCTGGAAAAACTCGACGCCGCGCCGCCACCGCCGCCCGAAGCCGATTACCAGCTCGCCTTCCAGCCCGCCGAAAACCACCCCAACCCGGCACTCATCGCGCAAAAAGCCCGCCTCGGCTACGGCGACAAAACCATCCTGCAGGAAATCACCCTGCGCATCGCCGCCGACGCGCGCATCGGCATCCTTGGCCGCAACGGCGCGGGCAAAAGTACCCTGATGAAAGCGCTGGCGGGCGAACTGGCGCCGCTCTCCGGCAGCATCGAAGCGCACAAAAACACGCGCATCGGCTACTTTACCCAGCACCAGCTCGATGCCCTGCGCGGCGAACACGACGCCCTCTGGCATCTGCAACGCATCCTGCCGCAAGAAAGCGAACAACAGCACCGCAACCGCCTCGGCGGCTACGGCTTCCACGGCGACAAAGCGAGCGCCCCGGTCGGCCAATACTCCGGCGGCGAAAAAGCCCGCCTGGCGCTGGCGCTCATCATCGCCCAGCGCCCGAACCTCTTGCTGCTGGACGAACCCACCAACCACCTCGATCTTGCCATGCGCGACGCGCTGACGCTGGCGCTGCAAAACTACGACGGGGCGATGCTCATCATCTCGCACGACCGCAGCCTGCTGCGCGTCGCCTGCGACGAATTCCGCCTTGTCGCCGACGGCAAACTGCAGCCGTTTGACGGCGACCTCGAAGACTACCACCGCTACCTGAGCGCCAGCCGCCAGGCGGCGAACAACAGCGCCGCATCCCCCGCCAACAGTGGCGACAGCCGCCAGGAACAAAAACGGCGCGAAGCCGAACAGCGGCAACGCCTGCGCCCGCTGAAACAGGTGGTAGAAGCACAAGAAAAAACCATCGCCAAACTGGAAGCGGCGCTGGAGCAACACAAAGCCGCCCTTGCCGACCCCGCCCTGTACGAAGCGGAGAACAAAGAGCGGCTCAAAGAGACCCTCGCCGCCCAAAGCGAGACGCAAAAAGCGCTCGATGCGGCGGAGGCGGCGTGGATGGAAGCGGCAGAAGCGTTGCAAGCAGCGGAACAACATCCGGGCTGGCCATGACGCGGCGAACTAGTCGCGCACAAACACCGCGAGACTTTCCACGTGCGCCGTCTGCGCGAACATATGCAGCAGCCGGCCACTTTCCATGCGGTAGCCTTTTTGGGTGAGGATGGCGGCGTCGCGGGCGAGGGTGCCGGGATTGCAGGAAACGTAAACGATGCGCGCCGGTGCGTGTTTCGTGTCCAGCGCTGCGCATAGCGCCTGCGCCCCGGCACGCGGCGGGTCCAGCAACCAGCGCCCTGCCCTGCCCCACCCTTGCAGTTGTTTTGGCGTGACGGCAAAGAGGTCGGCGCGACGGAACTGGCAGCGGTCGGCAAGCCCCTGTGCGGCGGCGTTGGCATTCGCACGCGCAACCATTTCCTCCACGCCTTCCAGCCCCAGCACTTCCGCGCCGCTGTGCGCCAGCGGCAGGCTGAAATTGCCGAGACCGCAGAAGAAATCCAGCACCCGCTCACCCGGCTGGAAGTCCAACGCGGCGAGCGCGATGGCGACCAGTTCGCGGTTGAGTGCCTTGTTTACCTGGGTGAAATCGTCCGGCGCGTAAGGCAGAGTGAGGCCGTAAGCGGGCAAGGTGTAGGCGAGTG
>NZ_CALJAH010000005.1 GCF_938028185.1 uncultured Cardiobacterium sp.
TGCATTTTGCGTGGGTACCCGCCCGCTGCGGGCTTCGCCCTGCAGGGGAGGGAGAATTTGAACAGGTTCTGAGATGACCGCATAAAAAAACCGCCCCGGAGGGCGGTTTTTTGTGGCGGGAACAGCGGGGTTTACCAGCCCATGACGGCGGCGCCCTTGAAGACTTTTTCCGCCGCGTCTTCGACTTCCTTGCTGTGGTAGGCATCGACGAATTTTTTCACTTCGTCCTTGTCCTTGTCCGCTTCGCGCACGACGATGATGTTCACATACGGCGAATCGGGTTCTTCCAGAATCAGCGCGTCGCGTTTCGGCAGCAGGTCGGCGTTGATGGCGTAGTTGGAGTTGATGAAGGCGAGGTCAACGTCCGGCAGGCTGTTCGGCACGAGCGAGGCATCGACTTCGCTGAATTTGTAGTTGTGCGGGTTTTCGGCGATGTCCATCACCGTGGATTCGAGGTTTTTGCTGTCTTTCAGCTTGATGAGGCCTTGTTTTTCGAGAAGGATGAGGCTTCTGCCTTCGTTGGACGGGTCGCCCGGCAGGCCGATGGTGGCGCCGTCTTTCAGCTCTTTGATGTCCTTGATTTTTTTGCTGTACGCGCCGATGGGGTAAACGAAGGTGTTGCCAACGGGGACGAGTTTGAAGCCACGGTCTTTCACCATCACGTCGAGATAGGGTTTGTGCTGGAAGGCGTTGGCATCGATTGAGCCGTCGGCAAGGGCGACGTTCGGCGCGACGTAGTCGTCAAATTCGACGATTTCGACGTCGAGATTGTGTTTTTCTTTGGCAACTTTAGCCGCTGCCTTGACGAGGTCGGCTTCTTGGCCGCTCATGGAGCCGACTTTGAAGGGCGCGGCCTGGGCGGCAAGGGCGAAGCTGGCGATGAGCGCGGCAAGGGTCAGTTTTTTCATGGATTTCTCCGGTTGTGGGTGATGAAAATGGAATAACGGGGGGGTTGGCGCTACGCGATGTTATCTTGCCCTCACCCCAGCCCTCTCCCACAGGGAGAGGGGGCTGTTCGGTGATTTACATACACTTGAGCGCTCATGGTGTATGTAAATGGGCAATGTCGCGTGGCGGGGTGTTTGCTACCCCCACCCCTGCCCTCCCCCACAGGGGGCAGGGGTTGGTTTAGCGATGGTCAAAGCGTTTGGCGAGAGCATCGCCGAGCCACTGGATACATTGCACGAGGACGACGATGGTGCAGACGGTGTAGAGCATAATGTCCGGGCGGTAGCGCTGGTAGCCGTAGGCGTAGGCGACTTTGCCGAGACCGCCCGCGCCGAGCGAGCCGGCGATGGCCGAGTAGCCGATGAGCGCAATCAGGGTGATGGTGAGCGCGTTGGTCAGCCCCGGCAGCGCTTCCGGCAACAGCACTTTGCGCACGATTTGCAGCGGCGACGCGCCCATCGCCTGCGCCGCTTCGACGAGGCCGCCGGGGACTTCGTTCAGCATATTTTCCACCATGCGCGCGATGAAGGGCGCGGCGGAGAGGGTGAGCGGCACGATGGCGGCGGTGTTGCCGATGGAGACGCCGACGATGGCGCGGGTAAAGGGGATTATCCACAGCGCGAGGATGAGGTAGGGGATGGAGCGGCCAATGTTGACCACGATGCCGAGCGGGTAATAGACATACGGGTTGGCGAGGAAGCGGCCGCGACGGGTGGCGTAGAGGATGACGCCGAGCGGCACGCCGAGCAGGGTGGCAAACGCGGTCGCGGTCAGCGTCATGTAGAGGGTTTCAAAGGTGCTGCTGACGAGCAGGTAGGGGATGTCGCCCAGTTGGGCTTGCAGCCAGGCGAGAAAGGTTTTCCAGGTGTCAGGCGACATGGCCGAGTACCTCCACGGTGACAGGTTGGGTTTGCAGCCAGGCGACGGCTTCGGCGGTCTGGCGGGGTTCGCCGAGGATTTCGGCGATGATAAGGCCGATGGCGGTCTGGCCGATGTGTTCGATTTTCGCCTGCAAGATGCTGACGTTGACGTCAAAGCGGCGGGCGATGGTGGAAAGCAGCGGCTCATCGACCTTGTTGCCGAGGAAGCGGATTTTGACCAGCGGGTGCGTGCCACCGGCGGCCAAGCGCTGCTGGTAGTTGTCCGGCAGGTCAAAGCGCTGTGTCTGCGCGACAAAGCGCTGGCCGAGTTCGGAGGCGGGCGCGGTGAAGAAGGTATCAACATCGGCAGTCTCGACCAGTTGCCCGCCCTCAATCAGCGCAACTTTGTGGCAAATCTGTTTTACCACTTCCATTTCGTGGGTAATCATCAGGATGGTGAGGCCGAGTTTTTCGTTGATGCCCTTGAGCAGGTTGAGGATGTCTTCGGTGGTTTTCGGGTCAAGCGCCGAGGTCGCTTCGTCCGAGAGCAGCACTTGCGGCTCGGCGGCAAGGGCGCGGGCGATGGCGACGCGCTGTTTCTGTCCGCCGGAGAGTTGCGCCGGGTAATGGCTTGCCTTGTCTTCAAGACCAGTCAGCGCGAGCAGCGGCCGGACTTTTGCGGCGATGGTTTTTTTGTCGGCGCCGACCAGTTCTAGCGGCAGGGCGATGTTGTCGTAAACGGTGCGGCTCGAGAGCAGGTTGAAGTGCTGGAAAATCATGCCGATTTTGTGGCGCGCTCGTAGTAATGCGGCGGGCGACAGCGTGGTGAGGTCGCGTCCGGCGACGATGACGCGGCCGCTGTCCGGGCGCTCCAGCAGATTGACGCAGCGGATGAGGGTGCTTTTGCCCGCACCGCTCTGGCCGACGACGCCGTAGATTTCGCCGGGGGCGACGTGCAGCGAGACGCCGTTCAAGGCGTGGATGTCGCGCCCTTTGTGGCGGTAGGTTTTTTGCAGGTTTTCGAGGGTAATCATGGGGTGTCCTTTGCAGGCGGGCGATTATAGCCGCCCGCCACGGCGCGGGATATGAAAGGTTTGCATCAGGAGATAACGGCTGGTTATCGGGCGGCGTTTATAGCCATCCTGCCCCCATACACAGGAGGCGGAGCGGTGGTATGGCGCGCGTTAAATCAGGCTCTTGCTGTAGTAATTGAGTTCGGTCTGCTGCCGCCAGCCCTGTTTCGGCCAGTAGGCGTTGCCGAGGGCGTTGTCGCCGAGGACGAGCAGGCGCATTTTCGTGATGCCACGGGCGCGCAGGCGGTCTTCGTTGCACGTGAGCAGGCGGCGGGCGATGCCCCGTCCGCGCCAGTTTTCGGCGACGGCGAGGTGGTAGAGGGTGGCGCGGCGGCCGTCTTCACCGCAGAGCAGCGTCGCGATGATTTCGCCGTCAGCAAGCACCACGTCGCTTAATCCCGGATTGCGCGCCAAAAAGGCGGCGAGGGCGGCGGGTTCGTCGGCAGCGTCGAGGAAAACGCCGGGGATGGCGCGCCACAGCGCCAAAGCGGCGGGGATGTCCGCCGCCGTCATCGTGCGGTAGGTAATGTCAGCCATGCAGCACCCGCGCCAGTTCGTCGCGGCTGATGGGGCCGTAGGGCGCGTGGCGCGTTTTCGCCGCCAGTTCCATGCGGTAGCGAACGAAGTCGGCTTCGTTGTCAATCATCAGGAAGGGGTTGCCCGCAAGCTGTTCGCCGAGGGTGGAGGTTTCGGCGATGCCGTAGTGGTGGCCGACGTGGAGGCGGGTGGCGGCGGGCAGGGTTTTCAGTTTTTGCAGGCTGCGGTAGAGCGCGTACGGGTCGCCGCCCTTGAGGTCGGCGCGGCCACAACCGTAGATAAATAAGGTGTCGCCGGTGATGAGGTCGCCGCCGAGGTGGTAGCAGCAACTGCCGGGGGTGTGGCCGGGGGTCATGATGACGCCAATGCTGCTGCCGCCGAAGCTGATTTCGTCGCCCTCTTGCACGAGGATGGCGTCTTCCGGGCAGTCCGGCCAGTGCGGCTGTTCGGCTTCGCTGATGAATAAGGTGATGCGCCCATCGTAGAGGTCGCGCACCGCGTTGACGTGGTCGTGGTGGCTGTGGGTGATGAGGATACCGGTGAGGGTTAGCCCTTCTTCGGCAAGCACTTCGCGGATGCCTTCGGCGTCCCAGGCGGGGTCAACGACCATCGCTTCGCCCGTGTGGCGGTCGGCGATGATGTGGATGAAGTTGTCGTGGTCTTCGGCGATGAGGGTGATGATGTTGTGTGCCATGCGGGTTCTCAGTGAATTTTCATCAGGCGTTCTTTTTGTCGCGCCCAGTCGCGGTCTTTTTCGCTGGCGCGTTTGTCGAAGGCTTTTTTGCCCTTGGCGATGGCGAGGTTTACTTTAACGTAGCCGTTTTTCCAGTAGAGGTTCACCGGCACCAGGGTGTAGCCGTCGCGCTCGGCAGCGCCAATTAATTTGCTGATTTCATTGCGATGCAGCAGCAGTTTGCGCGTGCGCGAAGGGTCGGCGATGACGTGGGTCGAGGCGGCTGGTAGCGGCGTGATGTAGGCGCCGAAAAGAAAAACCTCGCCGCTTTTGACGAGGATGTGGCTTTCTTTGATTTGGATGCGCCCGGCACGTAGGGCTTTCACCTCCCAACCTTCCAGCGCGATGCCTGCTTCAAAATGCTCTTCCAGGAAGTAATCGTGGAAGGCTTTGCGGTTGGTAATGATGTTGTTGTCCTGTTCTTTGCTTTTCTTGCTCATGGGGTAAAATGCCGCCAAATTCCTGAAAGGACGCCTATTGTGCCACAAATCCGCAAGTCGAAAAAATTGCCCTGGACGCCGTCGCAGATGTTTGATTTGGTCGCCGACGTCGAGAAATATCCGCAATTTTTGCCGTGGTGTGCTAACGGCAAATTGGTCAGCCGCAACGAGCATGAACTGGTCGGCAGCATCACCGCACAAAAAGGCGCTTTTCACAAATCCTTCACCACCCGCAACCGCTTCGATTACCCGCACTGGATGGACATCGCCCTCGTCGAAGGCCCCTTCCGCCACCTGCGCGGTCGCTGGGAATTTGTGCCGACCGATGACGGCGGCTGCGAAGTGCGCTACAGCATGGATTTTGAAGTGCCGCTCTTGCTCGCGCCCATTCTTGGCGGGCTGATGAGCCACATGAGCAACACCATGGTCGATGCCTTTGCCCGCCGCGCCGCGCAGGTTTACGGGGCATAACATGCTGAAGAAACCGCTGCCGCTTGCGGCGCTTTTTATTTTGACCAACGCCCTTTATTTGTGGATGGCAAGCCGCACGCTCCCAACCTTGCAGGCCTTCGCTGGCGGTCTGCCGCCGCTCGATATGCTGCCCTTCGGTTATGCGCCGGACTATCCAGCGAGTCTCTTCGCTGCCTTGGGCGAGGCGGGGCGTGATTACTACCGCGCGCCCCAGCTCGTTCTCGACAGCTTCTACCCGCTACTTTTCGCCCTGACCTACGCCAATCTGCTCGCCGTCCTGCTGCGCAAGAACTTCCGCCCGCAGCGCTGGTTTGCCTTGCTGTGCGCCTTGCCTGTTTGCAGCGCCGTCTGCGATTGGCTGGAAAACGCGGCGACGTTCACCATGCTGCGCCAATACCCGGACATTTCCCCGGCAATGGCGGGCGCGGGCAGCATTTTCGCCACACTGAAAACGCTAACCGGCTTCCTGACCCTCGCCGGCATTCTGCTGCTCAGCCTGCGCTGGCTGTGGCGCTATTACAAGGCGCGGCGGGGCTGACGATGGCAACCATCCGCGTTGAAATCGCCTACGCCGAACCGGAACGGCAAAAAATCATCACCCTCACCATGAACGAAGGCGCGACGCTCAAACAAGCGGTAGAGCGCTCCGGCATGGTGCGTTTCTTCCCGCATCTTGATTTGCAGAAGAGATGCGGGTCGTAGTCCCGAGCCGCCTTCTTGCTGCTGCATGAGGCAAGGACAACGCCTCGAGCACTCGAGCTTGGGCGTCATAGCCCTTGTCGGCGATCACGGTTTCGGCCGCTGTTTGAGC
>NZ_CALJAH010000006.1 GCF_938028185.1 uncultured Cardiobacterium sp.
AACCAAACCTGCGAATGAAATCATCATGTTATGGCCAATTGTAAACAGCGCCTAATCTGTACTGTCTTCGGCGGCGCGCCTTGTACAGAACTTTGTGAGTATTGCTGTACCCACCGGCGCTGCGCGAAAAGAAGAAGCGCGATGAATTGACCTGACGCATAAAAATAGCCCCGGTTGCCGGGGCTATTTTATGTCGCCGCCTCTGGCGGCATTCAGTCAAAACGAATCGGGTAGTTGTCCGGCATTTGGTAGTCGTGTTTGGTCGCGTCGTAGGGGAAGGTATATTTTTCCTGCCGGTATTCTTTGATCGGTGCGAGGCGGTAGGCGCCGTTGTTTTCGCGTCCAGTAATTTTGCGGCCGTCGTAGCCGTTGAGGGTGATTTCCAGCGGCCAGCTGTTACCAACCGGGTTGAGGTCGCGGCGGATGTTGAGGGTGGCTTGCAGGTCTTTGGTATTGGCAAGGTGTTCTTTGGCACCCGCTTCGCCTTCCCAAAAGTTGTCGCAGAATTTTTCTACGGCGGGATCGCAAAATTCGTCGTAGTTGCTGGTGGCGGGTATGGTGCTGCTGGCGATGCGCTCACCGTCGTCGTGCAGGATGTTGAAGGCTTCTTCCAGCCCGCCGCCCTGGACGAATCCGCTTTTGCCAACCACGCCCCAATAGCCGGGGCCAAATTCTTGCCATTGCCAGCCCTCCGGCGCGTCACCCCATTCGCCCGCTTCGGTTTGGCCGTGCGCGACCTCCCGCCACCCGCCGTTTTTTTCAGTGAAGGCAAAGAGGATGGCGAGTCCGGCAGAGGCGTGTCCTTCGTTCAGATTTTTGCCGGTGATGAGCAGGTAGCGGCGCTTGCCCTGTGCGCTGTCAGCGGTTTTTTCGCTGTGCAGGGTCATGCAGTATTCGTCGTCATCCACGCGGTAGTAATGGCATTCGCGCTGTTTGCCGTCGCTGGCGCGGGCGAGGCGTGCGCTGGCGTCCGCGTTCACGGGGTAGTGTTGGTTCAGGGTTTGGGCAATGAGCGGGTCTGTGGCTGCCTGCGCGGTGGCGACGAGGGTGAGGGCGACGGGCAGGGCGAGGGTTTTCATGGGATTTTCGAAGGGCGGTTATTTGTAGTAGCCCGCCATCACCGCGTTGCTTTCGATGCGGGTGGCGAGCGGCAGCGGGATGCGCATTCGCGTGTTGCGCACATCAAGGATGCAGAGGCGGTTCAGGTCGTTGATGTATTTGGGCAGGTAGGGGATTTGGGTGTTGGAGAGGTCGAGGTTGATCAGTTTGGTGAGGCGCGCGACGGAGGGCGGCAGCGCGCCGATGTTGTTGTGGCTGATGTTGAGCATTTCCAGTTCGGTGAGCTGGCCGATGTCGTCCGGCAGTTCGGTCAGTTCGTTGTAGCCGAGGTTGAGGTCGTTCAGCCGGGTGAACTGGCAGATAAATTCCGGCAGTTGTATCAGGCGGTTGTGCGAGAGGTCAAGTACCGCCAGACGCTGCATTTGCGCGGTCGGCGGCGGCAAGAGGCTTAGCTGGTTGTGCGCCAGCGAGAGGCGGTGTAACTGGCTCAGGCTGCCGAAGTTGGCAGGCAGGCTGGTAAGGCGGTTGTTGTGCGCGTCGAGGATGCTGAGGTTTTGCAGTTTCGCCAGTGATTCGGGCAAGGTGGTCAACATATTGCCGCCGATGTCGAGCCGGTGCAGTTGGTGCAGTTCGCCGATGTATTCGGGCAGGGTGCCGAGGTGGTTGCCGTAGAGTTCGAGTTCGCCCAGTTCGCGGTAGTTGGCGATGAAGTCCGGCAGTTTTTTCAGTTCGTTGGAGGAGAGGTTGAGCCGCGTCAGTTTGGTGAGGTTGGCGCAGACTTCCGGCAGGTCTTCAAGTTTGTTGCGCGCGAGGTTGAGTTTGGTGAGGTGGGTGAAGTTGCCGATGAAAAGCGGCACGCGCAGCAGGCGGTTGTCACTGAGGTCCAGTTCGGTGATGTGGCTGAATTTGGCGATGACTTCCGGCAGGGTGGCCATTTTGTTGTAGCCGAGTTCGAGTTTGGTGAGGCCTGTCAGGTTGCCGAAGCTCTCCGGCAGGGTTTCGAGCTGGTTCCATTTGAGGTCGAGGCGTTTCAGCAGGGTGAGGTTGCCGATGGAGTCGGGCAGTTTTTGCAGTTCGTTGCCGCGCAGGTCAAGTTCGGTCAAAAGCGCCAGTTCGCCAAGGGTTTCCGGCAGGGTTTGCAGGCGGCGGAAGGAGAGGTCAAGGCGGTTGAGTCCCATCAGTTCGGCGGCGTCGCGCGGGATGCGGTCTTCGCCGATGTTGTTTTCGTCGGCCCAGTTGATGATTTCGCTGAAGCGTCCTTCGTTTTCGTCTTCTGCTTCTTCGTTGTTCTTGAAGACGCGGCGCAGTCCGTTGGTGATGCTTTTGAGCATGGGTGTTCCTTTTGGCATGGAGTAAGGTTACGTTTTGTGGCGGTATTGTAACAATCTTTGCTCCGGTTTGTATTTCTCCGCAGGCTGCGGCGGTGCGGCGCGCCTCGTTTTCAGCGGTTTACCATTTTTTTGTGGGCACGGCTTGCATCCCGCGCGCAAATCCCTATAATGCGCGCCTCATCAATTGCGGGGTGGAGCAGTCTGGTAGCTCGTCGGGCTCATAACCCGAAGGTCGTTGGTTCAAATCCAGCCCCCGCTTCCAAGGATTTTTTAGAAGGCCCTTTTTCAAGGGCTTTTTTGTTGTATGCGTTTTTTCAAGGGGACGTTATGTCGCGCGAGGAGAATGTTACGGAATTGCTGAAACCTGTTGTGGAATCAATGGGTTTTGAGTGGGTTGGGGTGGAGTATCACCACAATTCGGTCAATGCGATTCTCCGTATTTATGTGGACCGCCCGGAAGGCGGGATTGATATGGACGGCGTGGTCGCCGTTACCGAAGCTGTGAACCCCATTCTTGATGTGGAAGACCCGATTAACGCGCCCTACACGCTGGAGGTGTCGTCGCCGGGGCTGGATCGGCCATTGTTTTCGTTCGCCGATTTTGTCCGCTTTGCCGGCGAGACGGCGAAGGTGCAGTTGCACGCGCCCGTGGGCAACCGCCGCCGCTTTGAAGGGGTGATTGAATCCACCGACGAGGCGGCGCAGCGCATCACCTTTGCGGTGCAACAGGGGCGCGCGGTCGAGGCAGTCGAAGTGGATTTCGCCAATGTGGACAAGGCGCGTCTGGTGCCGGTTTTTTGAGGAGGATTTATGTCAAAAGAATTGTTGAACATTATTGATGCGGTCGCGAACGAGAAGGAAGTCGAGCGCGGCGTGATTATCGAGGCGCTGGAAGCGGCGCTGGCGGCGGCGACGCGCAAGCGTTATCCCGACGAGGAAATCGGGGCGAAGGTCGTCATTAACCCGCGCACCGGCGAATACAAGAGTTTCCGCCTGTGGACGATTGTCGATGACGAGGCGATTCTGGAAAACCCGGATGCGGAGATGCGCGAGAGTGTCGCCGCCATCGAGTTTCCCGACGCCCACCTGCAGGTCGGCGACGTGCATGAAGTGCCGATTGAGAATGAACCCTTTGGCCGCATCAGCGCGCAGCAGGCAAAGCAAATCATCATCCAGAAACTGCGCGAGGCGGAGCGGCGCAAGGTCTATGACCAGTTCATCGCCGACGAAGGCACGCTGGTACACGGCATCGTCCGCCGTCACGAACGCGGCAACGTCATCGTCGATATCAATGGCGCCGAGGCGACCATCCTCCGCGACGGCATGATTCCGCGCGAAACGCTGCGCATCGGCGACCGCATCCGTGGTTACCTCGCCAAAGTCAATCTGGAAATGCGCGGGCCACAACTGGAAGTAAGCCGCGTCGCCCCGGAAATGCTGAAACAGCTCTTCACCCTGGAAGTACCGGAAATCGGCTCCGGCATCATCGAAATCATGGGCGTTGCCCGCGACCCCGGCCTGCGCGCCAAAATCGCGGTGCGCACCTTCGACCCGCGCATTGACCCGGTCGGCGCCTGCGTCGGCATCCGTGGCTCGCGCGTGCAGGGGGTGATGAACGAACTGGCGGGCGAGCGCATTGACATCGTTCTCTGGGACGAAGACCCGGAAACCTACGTACGCAAGGCGATGGCACCGGCGCAAATCACCAACGCCGCCGCCGATGAGGCGCGCAAAGTGATGGACATCTCCGTCCCGGAAAACAAACTGCCGCAGGCCGTGGGCCGCGGCGGACAAAACGTGCGCCTGGCCAGCGAACTCACCGGCTGGACCATCAACGTCCTGAACGAAAAAGAGTTCGCGGCACGGCAAGAAGCGGCGCAGGACGCACAGGAGCGTGCATTGGCAGAAGCGCTGGACATCGACGACGACATCGCCGACCTGCTGATAGAAGCCGGATACAGCGCGCCGGAAACCGTCGCCTATGCCGAACGCGACGAGTTGCTCGCCATCGAGGCCTTTGACGAAGAAACCGTCGATGCGCTGATGGCGCGCGCGGCAGATTACCTGCTGCAACAGGCCTTTGTCGCCGAAGTGGCGCCGGAAGAAGAAATGCAGTTGCCGCTGGAAAACGTCGAAGGGCTGGATGCAGACGCCATTACCGCCCTGCAGGCGAACGGCCTGCACACCCAGGAAGACCTGGCAGAATTGGCGGTGGACGAACTGGTGAACTACACCGGCATGGACAAAGAACAGGCATCGGCGCTGATACTGAAAGCGCGCGAGCCGTGGTTTCGTGGATGATAGCGAGGGAACAATAAAATGGCAGTAGCAGAACAAACCGTAGCGGCGCTCGCCAAACAACTGAAAATACCCGTGAACCGCCTGCTTTCCCTGCTGAAAGAAGCGGGCGTCACGGTCGCGGGCGAAGAAGACACGCTGACACCGGCGCAAAAAGTGGCGCTGACCAAACACATGGCAGCGAAAAAAAGCGGCGAAAAAAAACTCAGCCTGAAAAACCCCGCCGGAGCGGCGAAAAAGCCCGCCACCGCCGAGAAAAAAAGCGGCGAGACGGCGGCGAAAAAACCGCGTGCCGCCGCCAAAAAAAGCGGCGAAAAAAAACTGAGCCCGCGCGAAATCGCCCAACAAATGGCCGAACAACAGCGCCTCGCCCAGGGCGAAGCCATGCGCGACAGCGAAGCGCGGGCGCGCGAAGAAGCAGAGCACGCCGAACGCCAGCGTGTCGCCGAAGAAGAAGCGCGCCGCCTGCGCAAAGAACAGGAAGAAAAAGCCGCGCTTGACGCCGAACAGGCGCGACAAAAAGCCGAAGCCGCACTAGCGACGCAGCTTGCCGAACAAGAAAAACAGCGAAAACTCCGCGAAGCCGAAGACGCCAAGCGCAACGCCGCCGAAGAAGTCCGCAAACAGGAAGAGCGGGAAAAACGCGCCGCCAAAGAAAACGAAGAACTCGAACGGCAGCGGCAAGAAGCCCTGCTTGATGTCGCCAAACGCGAAAACTACGAAGAAGAAGCCGAAACCCGCTTCCACATCCAGAGCCGCGAACGCGGTGCGGGCGGTGGCGGGCGCGGTGAACGCGGCGGTGGCAAGCGCGGTGGCGGGCGCGACAGCGACGACCGTCGCAGCGGCGCGGGCAGCCGTGGCGGCAAGGGCGGCAACAAACGCGAACGCAAGGGCGGCAAATTTGAAAAACCCGTCGCCCCGGTCTCGCGCGAAGTACGCATCCCGGAAACCATCACCGTTGGCGAACTGGCGCAAAAAATGAGCGTCAAAGCGGGCGAACTCATCAAAGTCATGATGAAACTCGGCTCAATGGTCACCATCAACCAGGTGCTGGACCAGGAAACCGCCGCGCTCGTCGCCGAAGAAATGGGGCACCAGTACATCCTCATCAAAGAAAACGACCTCGAAGCACAAGTCATGGCCGAGGCCGACGAAGACGCGGGCAACATCATCCAGCGCGCGCCGGTCGTCACCATCATGGGCCACGTTGACCACGGCAAAACCTCGCTCCTGGACTACATCCGCAAAACCAAAGTGGTCGCGGGCGAGGCGGGCGGCATCACCCAGCACATCGGCGCCTACCGCGTACAAACGCCAAAAGGCACCATCACCTTCCTTGACACCCCCGGCCACGCCGCCTTTACCGCCATGCGCGCGCGCGGCGCGGACGCCACCGACATCGTCATCCTCGTGGTCGCCGCCGACGACGGCGTCATGCCGCAAACCATCGAGGCCATCCAGCACGCCAACGCTGCCAAAGTACCGCTCATCGTCGCGGTCAACAAAATGGACAAACCGGACGCCGACCCGGAACGTGTCAAATCCGAATTATCGCAGCACGGCGTCATCGCTGAAGAATGGGGCGGGGAAAACCTCTTCGCCTACGTCTCGGCGAAAAGCGGCGAAGGTATCGACGACCTGCTTGACAAAGTTCTCATCCAGGCTGAAGTGCTGGAGCTGACCGCACCATCTACCGGCATGGGACGCGGCGTCGTCATCGAATCCCGCCTGGACCGTGGCCGTGGCAGCGTTGCCACCGTGCTGGTGCAATCCGGCGTCGTCAAAAAAGGCGACATCATGCTCGCCGGCATGGAATACGGCCGCATCCGCGCCATGCTTGACGAAAACGGCAACGAACTCAAAGAAGCGGGCGCCTCCACCCCGGTCGAAATCCTCGGCCTCTCCGGCACGCCGAACGCGGGCGACGAAGTCGTCATCGTCGAAAACGAACGCAAAGCGCGCGAAATCGCCAACTTCCGCCAAGGCAAATTCAAAGAAATCAAAATCGCGCGCCAGCAGAAGGCCAAACTGGAAAACCTGTTCAGCAGCGCCGCAGAAGGCGAAGTCCACACCGTCAACCTGATGATCAAGGCGGACGTCCAAGGCTCGGTCGAAGCGCTCTCCGACTCGCTGCTGAAACTGGCGACTGACGAAGTCAAAGTGAACATCATCGCCTCCGGCATCGGCGGCATCACCGAATCCGACGTCCAGCTCGCCATCGCCTCCGAAGCCATCATCATCGCCTTCAACGTCCGCGCCGACGCCAACGCGAAAAAACTGGCGGAAAACGAAGGCGTTGACCTGCGCTACTACAGCATCATCTACGAAGCCATCGACCAGGTGAAAGCAGCAATGCAGGGGATGCTCTCGCCCGAAGTGCGCGAAGACATCATCGGCCTCGCCGAAGTACGCGAAGTGTTCCGTTCCTCCAAATTCGGCACCGTCGCCGGCTGCATCGTCGAAGACGGCGTCCTCAAGCGCAACAACCCCATCCGCGTGCTGCGCAACAACGTCGTCATCTACGAAGGCGCGCTCGAATCCCTGCGCCGCTTCAAGGACGACGTCAGCGAAGTCCGCGCCGGCACCGAATGCGGTTTGGGCGTCAAAAACTACAACGACGTGCGCATCGGTGACCAAATCGAATGCTACGAGCGCGTCTCCATCGAGAGGACGCTCTGATGCCGAAAGGACAAGACCGCACCCGCCGCATCGGCGAACAAATGCGGCGCGACCTCGCCGCTGCCATCCCGCAATACCTTGATCACCCGCACGCCTCGCTGATTTCCATCACGGCGGTGCGGGTGACACGCGACCTGTCATTTGCCAAAGTCTATGTGACCCACGTCATCAGCGACCCGGCGGAGCGCGCCGCGCTCATCCGCGCGCTGAACGCCCACGCCGGACAACTGCGGCACGCGCTCGCACAAAAACTCAGCATCCGCAAAATGCCGGAACTCAGCTTCCACTACGACGACTCGGTGGAATACGGCGCGCGCATGGATCACCTGCTGCATGACCTGGTGAAAGACCTGCCGCCGGAAGATGAAACAGAAGAAGATGGGCAGGCATAACCGCCCTGCCCTGCCATAAAAGACGCGCTCCCTGATCGGAGCGCGTTTTTTTTGCGTAGAGGACAAAAACGGACGACCGTGCTGGCCGCCCGTATCCGTCTGGCAAGCGTCAGAACAGCTCTGGCGCGGAGACGATGTTGAGTTTGTCGTCCAGGTCAAAGATGAGCGGCGTGCCGGTCGGCAGGTTCAGCTCCAGGATTTTTTCGTCGCTGATGTTGAGCAGGTATTTGATCAGCGCGCGCAGGCTGTTGCCGTGGGCAGAGATGAGGACGTTTTTGCCCTGGCGCAGTTCGGGCGCGATGTTGCTGTCCCAGTAGGGCAGAACACGGGCGATGGTGTCTTTCAGGCTTTCGCCGACCGGCATTTCGTCCGCCGGGACTTCGCGGTAACGGCGCTCGTTCGCCGGGTAATATTCACTGGTTTTTTCAACGGCAGGCGGCGGCACATCAAAGCTGCGACGCCAGATGTGGACTTGTTCGTCGCCGTATTTGGCGGCAGTTTCGGCCTTGTTCAGCCCTTGCAGACCGCCGTAGTGGCGTTCGTTCAGGCGCCAGCTTTTGTATTCGGGAATCCATAGCTGGTCGCAGTATTCAAGCAGGAGGTGCAGGGTCTTGATGGCGCGCTTCTGATAGGAGGTGAAGGCGACGCCAAAGAGGATGCCTTTTTCTTTCAGCAATTTGCCACCGGCGACGGCTTCTTCCACGCCTTGCGCGGTGAGATCGACATCAACCCAGCCGGTGAAGCGGTTGGAAAGGTTCCATTCGCTTTGGCCGTGGCGAGAAAGGACGAGTTTCATGGTGTGCTCCTTTAGCAGGTGAGGGAAAGGTAACGAATCGTTAGTATTGTAGCGTTATTGCGGCGGCGGTTCTATCGCGGCGATTGCGCAACGGTCGTGGCAGGGCCAATGTTTTTCCCGTGATGCGCAGCTATCCCGCTGAAATTCAGCCTGAAAACTCCTATAATGCGCGCCCCTGTGCCGTTTGGCACATCCTCCCAACTACCCCAAGGAACCCCATGCAAAACCATCACCTCGGCTTCCCCATCGAAACCGTCGCCGTCTTCATCATCCTCTCCGTCGGTGCGATTCTCATCGACCTCTACGCCCACCGCAGCGACAAACCGATGAGCCTGAAAAGCGCCTCACTCTGGACCGTCTTCTGGATTCTCGTCTCGCTCGCCTTCGCCGGCTTCCTCGGCTGGCACCACGGCAGCGAAGCAGCGAGCCTGTTCATCACCGGTTACGCCCTGGAAAAAGTACTTTCCGTCGATAACCTCTTCGTCATGATGGCGATTTTCGCCTGGTTCAAGGTGCCGGAAGGCTACCGCCACCGCGTGCTTTACTGGGGCATCATCGGCGCCATCATCTTCCGCATGATTTTTGTCGTCATCGGTACCGGCCTGCTCGCCCTCGGCCCCTTCGTCGAAATCATCTTCGCGCTGGTCATCGCCTGGACGGCAGTGATGATGCTGAAAGGCGGCGACGACGGCGACGAAATCGAAGACTACTCCGACCACCTCGCCTACCGCCTCGTCCATCGCTTCTTCCCCGTCTGGCCGCGCCTCTACGGACACAATTTCTTCCTCAACAGCCGTGAGCTGGCCGACGCGCAGGCAAAAAACCCGCAGGAACACCTCGAACTGGCCGGGGAAGACACCAAACACCCCGAACAAAGCCACCCGCACGCGATGAAAGCGGGCGCCTGGGTTGCCACCCCGCTCCTGCTCTGCCTCGCCGTCATCGAAATCTCCGACGTGATGTTCGCCTTCGACAGCGTCCCGGCGGTAATTGCCGTCTCGCGCGAACCGCTGATTGTTTACAGCGCGATGATGTTCGCCATCCTCGGCCTGCGGACGATGTACTTCGTGCTGGAAGCGCTGAAAGGCTACCTCGTCCACCTCGAAAAAGCGGTCATCGTCCTCCTCTTCTTCATCGCCGCCAAGCTGGCGCTGTCCGCGACCAACCATTACCTGCACCACGGCCTCGACATCTCGCCGCTCGCCTCGCTCATCGTCGTTATCGTCGTCCTGCTCGCTGGCGTGGTCGCATCCCTGCTCTACCCGGAAAAAGAAACCAAGGAGTAAATCATGGCAGTCACCCTAAGCAAAGGACAAAACGTCTCGCTGAGCAAAACCGACCCGGCGCTGAAACACATCCTCATCGGCCTCGGCTGGGATGCGCGCAGCAGCGACGGCCAGCCGTTTGACCTTGACGCCAGCCTGTTCATGACCGGCGACAACAAAAAAGTGCCGTCTGATGCCTACTTCATCTTCTACAACCAGCTCAAATCGCCCGAAGGCGCGGTAGAACACACCGGCGACAACCTCACCGGCGACGGCGATGGCGACGACGAAAGCATCCTCGTCCAGCTCGACAAAATACCTGCGAACATCAGCTCGCTCTTTATCACCGTCACCATCCACGACGCCGAAGCGCGCCACCAGAACTTCGGCCAGGTCAGCAACGCCTTCGTCCGCCTGGTGAACCACGAAAGCGGGCAGGAAGTGCTGCGCTTTGACCTCTCCGAAGATTACAGCACGGAAACGGCGATGGTTTTCGGCGAAGTCTATCGCCGCGACGGCGAATGGAAATTCCGCGCCATCGGCCAAGGCTACGCCGGTGGTCTGCTCAGCCTCTGCCACCAGTACGGGGTGAACGTCGGCTGATTGATGACCGCGTGATTGCCATACAGCTCCCCCTCCCCTGCAAAGCGGGATGGAGTATAAACAACCGTGTAGCGACCGCATCTAAAACGAATGGCAAACAGCCCTTAGAGGCTGTTTGCCATTCGGCGGATAAGCCCCTCTCCCTCTGGGAGAGGGGTTGGGGTGAGGGCAGCAAACAATTGAAAAATTGGAATTTCGGCTCATCAATAATATCGCTTACCCCTCTCCAACCCTCCCCTGCAGGACGAAGCCCGCAGCGGGGGAGGGTCAGGGAGGGGTGTGAAAAACCGCGTAGCGACCGCATCCAAAATGAATTGCAAACAGCGCCT
>NZ_CALJAH010000007.1 GCF_938028185.1 uncultured Cardiobacterium sp.
TATGGTCTTGCATCCCCTGGAAGATAATCAGCCCGCCACCGTAGCGGTTGAGGATGAGGTCGCGCTGGATGTCGAAATGCGACAGCACGCCGAGCTTCTCAATCTTCGCTTCAATCAGCGCCTTGACGCTGTGGCGCAGCGATTTTTGGATTTCGCGGATGCAGACCGTCTTGCTGTTGGGGTCGAGCAAATGCGCCTCAACGACGGCTTCGGCGAAGAAATGCGACTTACCACCGCCCCGCCCACCATGCGCGCCCTTGTAACGCGCCGGTTGCAACAGCGGTAGCGCCCAGCGCGGGGTGTCAATGCGCATCGACAATCACCCGTTCAATCCGCGCCGGGGCGTTGTTAATCTGGATGGCGGTGTCGGGCGCTTTGCCCAGCACGCTTTCCCGTTGCGTTTTGACCACCCGCGAAGCGCCTTCCACGACGGCGATGGCGCCCTTGACGTCATCCATCTTGTCCGCGCCGTCCGCCATAGCGACCGCCTTGTCCACCAGAGACATTGCCGCATCGCGCATCCGCTGCATATCGGCATTGTTCTGCAACTCAAACGCCAGTCGGTCAAACACCTCGCGTTGCACCTCTTCGCGCAACGTTGCGTTCAGCTGTTGCGTTTCGTTGCGTAACGCGATTTTTTCCTTTTCATTTTCGACAGTTGCGGAAATCAGCCGTTGCGTTTTCTCCTGATTCCAGCCCTCGGCTTTGGCGCGTCGGCTGATGTTGGACTTGTGGACGCCATACGCCTCTGCCAGCTCGGAAAATGATTTGCCATGCGCCTCATGGGCGGCTCTCATCGCCTCCCATTGCGCATCGGTCAGACGTGCCATTACTGCCCCTTCTCCTTGAGCAATGCGTCAATTTTGTCGTTGAGCTTCGCGAACTGCTGGCGCATCTCTGCGTACTGCTGCCGTTGCTCCGCGCGGTCTGCATCCATGCGGATGCGCAAATCCTGGTCTGCCTCTCGGCGCGCCTGCTGCTCAACAGCACCTGCATCTTTGCGTGCCTGCCGCTCTGCTTCGATTGCCGTTTGCATCGCGGTTTGGTAGTTCTCGATTTTGGCGTCCTGTAGTGCATTAGATTTGTCCACGTTCGCCAAAAACCAAAACCCGCTACCAATCATGCCAACGACAACCAGCAAATTGCCCATGCTGATACGCCAATCAAACACTGCTTTGTGGGTGTCTTCAGTTTCTTTCGTCATCGCACATACTCCTCAACTGCCCGATATGCTCTTTGAGCCGCAACTCTCGCTCGACGAGGTCGCGGTAGGTCTCATCGGATAACATCATCAAATCCCCACCCTTAACCACGGGTAAGGCAGGCATCGGCGGGCAGGGCGCGGGCGGCAAAGGTACATACTCCACCCGCGCGCAGCCCGACGCGCCAAAAACAAAAACGGCGGCCAATACTGCCGCCTTACTTCTCGAAATAATCACGCCTGCCCTCCCTGATAGCCTGTTCTGCTTCCGCGCGCTCCTGTTTGGATGCGACCGCCGCCTGATTGGCGCGCGCTGCCCGTGCCTTGAGGCCGTCGGCGATGGCCTGCAAACGGGAGCGTTCCCGCCGCTCCATCTCGGCGGCAAGGCGGGCGTTTTTCGCACGCAACACATTGACGGCGACGGCAAGGGCGAAGACAACGCCTGCGAGCACATACAGCGCCCACGCCTTAATCCGCGCGAGCACGGAACACCTTCCAGCACAAATAACCGATCACCGCCGCCAGTACCAGATACCACAACCACGGCGGCAGGAAACGGGCAAGGTTGTCATGCAGGTCGCCCGCACTCGCCGCCGTGTCTGCCGCAGCGCCAATCAGCGCCGCCGCACCCGTGGCCGGTGCGACATACTCGCTGGCCGGGGCACGGGCGCGACCGTAAGCCTTGGCACCGCGCCCGTCATCCGGCACATGGTCGGTGGGCGCAATGGCGGGGACAACATCACCACGCGCGGCAACGGCGGCCTTGCGCGCATCATTGAGCGACTGCCCCGGACGGCGTGCCTTGTCGGCCTCGCCCGCCATGCGCAGCGCATCGCGTTCGACGTCGTTGATGCGCGTTACCCAGCCGGGGTTATGCTTGGCGTTCTTGAGGCGCAGCTGCCACTTGCGGCGGGCGGCGCAGTAGCGCTTGATGAGCTCGGGCAGATTGGCGGCACGTACCGCCGCCAGCGTCTGACTGCCGACAATACCGTCGGCCTTGACGCCCAACACCTCTTGCAACAGGCGCACCGCCCGCGAGACACCCGCGTTCACCGCGAGGTCGAACACCGCGTAGCCGATGCCGGGCGGCAGGTCTTCATAGCGCACGGGGTTGGCGTAATTGGCGCGGTAGATGGCGGCAGCCTCGGTGTAGGCGATATTGCGCACCTCGCCGCGCGGCTTGCCCTTTTGGTCGCACCAATCGTTGTAAGTGCTTTGCGTGATGCCGTACATCGTCTTGCCGCCGGGGTCGGCATCACGGTCGCGGTCACTCCAGCCGCCCTCGTGTTTGGCGAGCAACCGCAGCGCGGTTTGAAAATCAGCCTGCATTGTTGCCCTCCAGCGCAGCAAGCGCCTTGACGTGATAGCCCTCCAACTGCCACAGCTTTTCAAAGGCGTTGGCGTAAGCGATTTGCTCCCCGATTTCCGCGTCAAAACTGGCAGGATCGAAGCAAGCGGACTCACCCGTAACCACAAACCCGCTGCACAATGTCAGCGCGCAAATGGTGACGGTCGTGCCGTCCAGGCGGTGATAACTCACATCGGCGATGAGGCCTTTGAGGTGTTCTTCGGTCAGTTTCATGGTTGCCTCCGGGCAATAAAAAAGCCCGCGTGAGCGGGCGGGAAACAATCTGCCTACGGCGGCAAACTGATAGGGCATGACATGCGCGGAAGTATGCGCGCATAAACAAAAAGCCCGCACAAGGCGGGCTGTTTGTAATACGGTAGTTTTGTTTCACTTCGCGCCCCGAAGGGCGAATATCAGGTTGTAATTGCAAAAATCCCAACCTAATAGTTTTGGTACGCACCAATGTCAAGAGTTTGGCACATCCGCCGTTGCCACCTTGCCGATATTGCCACGGATGGCGTCAATACGTTCTCCACGGGCGCGCAGCATCAAATCCAGCTCCGCCCATACGCCAAAGGGGATATTTCCCCCTGTCAGCCATTGCCGTATTCTCGCCGTACCGGACAGTCCAAGCGCCTCCGCCATTTTGGCTTGCCAATGCTCACCCCAAAGGACGACCCCAATTTCGGTGAGACTATCTGCCGTTAGATTCTGCTGTTTATCCCGCAGGGCGGCATATTGATAAAAACCATTCCAAAACGCCCCGCGCGCACCTTGCGGAACAGGGTTGCTTTCATCCCATTCGGCGGGCAGTTTCGCAATGAGGCGGGCGATTTCTTCTTGGTCTGCCTTGCGCCAGGCATCGGTATTGTGCGCCATACCGATACCCTTGGTTGGATACGCCAGCATGTGGCTCAAAATATTCGGCGGCACTTCGCCGTCCGTCCAAACACACCGGGTCAATTGACCCAGTGTGTACATTTCCTTTTCAGTAATTGGGGACATTACATTTTCTCCTTAGCCTGTTTTGACATCCAGACAAAATCAATGGTATCGCGGTGGTCAATCCACCACTTGGCGGATGACTGTTCACGCAATTCCTGCAGCACCGCATTCATTGCGGCGGCAACGGCAGGGTTGCGGTGTGATGCGGCGTTTGCTTTCTCTTGCCCGTCCACTATGAGCGGGGCTACCTTTGCGCGAATATCTTCCGCCCATGCAATTTGCTTTTCAGAGCCTTCCAGCGCCACGTAACCGACATCAGGCACAGGCACAGCTTCTTTTTGTGCTTTTTTGTAACATTCATAGCAGAGGCGAGTAGAGAGCCATTCGGCTTTTTTATCGCGTTCGCCGTGGACGTTGGTGCCAACGATGTTATGGACTTCTTCGTGGCCGCAGGCGTGGGTGATGGTGTATTTTGACATGTTCGTCTCCTGTTTAGACTTAACTTGACGCCGCCCCTGTGGGCTTGCGCATTGATTTGAGGTATCGGTTTTTTGTTCCGATGGGCGCATCGTATTACCGTGCGCCTGGTAATACAACCCCTACCCCGAGTTCTTTTGATAACACTCTATAAGAAAAAGAATTTTTTCCGCCTGATTGCTCCCCTCCACCTGTTCCAGCCCGGCACGGATGGCCGCGATGACCGCCGGGTCTTTGTGCTTGACCTCAAAGCGGTTAGCCGCTGTCAGGCGGCTTTGAAAAGCATCCGCCGTTGCCCGGCGTAGCCGTCTGCTATGCTCCGTTTTTGCGTTTGCCATGATTAACCTCCTGCCGCACAACCGATCCGTCCAGAAACGCATGACCTGCCAGCAAACTGCGATACATCGCCGTAACACTCGTGCCGCATTGTCGCGCTGCTGCCTGCTTGTTGGACACCCCATCATGATAACGCACCATGACGGCCTGATACGCATCGGGATACTTAACCTTGAGCGACGCCAGCGCGCGATTGACCGCCTCGGCCTCATCATCCGACAACGGCGCGACATCATCGGCATCAGGTTCGGATTGCGCCAGCCTGCCCAAATTGCAGCGCGCCCCCTGTGGCGTGCCATTACGCAGCAAATTCCACCGGCGCCAGCGCATCATCAGCTGGGGGTGATGCTGGATATCATTGCCTTGCTTGAGGCAAACAAAATTGAAGTCGAGGCTGCCATCCGGTTGCTGAAGCGCAAGTACAGGGTGCCGGCGGAATAGCAGAAGCTCATTCCCCTGACCCTCGACCGTGTCGCCAAGAATGACCCCCTCAATTTTGAGGGGTTTTTTGTAAAACGACGCCGACCGAGAATTCGGGGGAGATCACGGCTTTTATGATGATACAACTAAAAACAGTGTCAAAGAAACACTATGATTAGTGTTGCATGCTTTTCAGGAACGGAATATCCTAGTTGCCTCGAAAATAACCGGAGGTAGATCATGCAACAACACGAGTTCACCAGAATGCAAGTACGCTTGCCCGAAGATCTGTATGCACAGCTCAAAGAGATTTGTGAGAAAAAGCGACTGTCGCTGAACCAATATTTTCTTGAAGCCCTGGAGCAGGCTGTCCGCTTCGAAAAACGGCGGAATCGACGGCTTATATACAACGACTGGAACACCAAGCACAGTAGTGCCCAAGACTTTACGGATGATTACATACTGCGAGCTGCTGACGGGATCACCGAATTCCTTGCTGACCATCCCCAGTACGAACTTGTGAACATTGAGACGAGACCATCGGGTTTGCGCCTGTGGTACACCTACCCGATTGACGAGTATGGGCGTGAAGTCCGCTGATGGACGCTAACCGGAAGCCTGGAATTCGGCGACAACATCGCAAAGAGGACGGCGCAGGGCAACCGGCGCCGTTTTTTTGTCCCCCTCACCGGCAACTGGGCAGCTCCTCCCAGCGGGT
>NZ_CALJAH010000008.1 GCF_938028185.1 uncultured Cardiobacterium sp.
GCGCGTACCCGCCATACCGTCAGCGACCACTGCCGACAGCAATGATTCAATCGCGCCCAGCATGGCAATGGTAAAGGCTGGCAGAATGAGCGTTGCAATATCGGTCCAATTAAAATCCGGCAGCGCAAAATGCGGCAGTCCGGTCGGAATGCCGTTATATGCCGTGCCAATCGTTTTTACCCCTTCAAACTGAAAAACGGCCTGCACGGTGGTGGCGACAATCAACACCCACATTGGCGAAGGAATACGGCGCAATCCCGGAATCTTCGGCATCACCATGAGCAGCACCAACGACAACAATGCCAAAGCGGTAGTTGCCAAATGCAACTGTGGAAAGCTACGCAGCAATGACCAAATCTGCTCATGGAAATGCGCGCCCTGTGCCTTGGGCAATCCAAAAAAAGCCGCCCATTGCCCGACCCAAATCACCACGCCAATACCAGCAGTAAAACCGAGAATAACCGGCATCGGAATAAAACGAATCATCGCACCGAGACGGAACAATCCCATCAACAACAACATGACGCCTGCGAGAAAAGTCGCCACCTGCAAACCATTGATACCATAAGTTGCCGTAATCCCGGCAAGGATGGCAATAAACGCGCCGGTGGGCCCGGCAATCTGCACCCGCGAACCTCCAAAAACAGAAACGATAACGCCGGCGACAATCGCCGTATAAATACCCTGCTCCGGTTTGACGCCGGTGGCAATGGCAAAAGCCATCGACAACGGCAAGGCAACAACACCAACGATAATTCCCGCAATCACGTTGCGTAACCAGTATTGACGGGCAAAAAGTCCCGCGCGCTGTGCTTCAGTCCAGGCAATCATAGAAAACATCCATTCAAAAGAAAGAAATTGTACGCCTCTCTCCGGTAAAAAACGATACCGCACCAGACTGGATTTTTTCCGTAGTCGGCGTATAATGCGCAGCACTTGGGGGCGTTCCTGGATTCGACGGGGATGACAAGGCTCCAGGTGCATACCGAGGATGAAAGAACCTCGTAAATCCCTTTCAACCTAATAGTTGCAAACGACGACAACTACGCTTTGGCGGCTTAATTCCCGCTGACGCTCACTTGAATGTGTCTGTACGTTCAAACTGAGTGGCATTTTTACAGAACCGCTGTCAATCGCGTCCGCCGGTTGGCAGTCAAAATCAAGCGGAATCGTGTGCGGGTTGCCTGGCCGTTGGCTGCACGCCCATTAAATCAAAAACGAGCCTAAGTATGTAGTACCGAAAGTTGCGTGTTCGCGGACGGGGGTTCAAATCCCCCCGCCTCCACCAATAACTATTCCTATATCGTCCGATATAGTCCAAAAGCCGCTGTTTTTCAGCGGCTTTTCCCATCTCTGTAGTCCGATTGCGTCCGATGTTGTCCTATTGTATCCGGCGCTAACTGTGGGGCATAATGTGGGGCAACCCCACACCTGACCTATTTGCCCCACAATGCTCACCGACAGCAAGGCGCGCGCGGCCAAAGCGAGAGACAAGCGATACCGTATTACCGACACGGATGGATTGATGCTTGAGGTGCGCCCAAATGGCGCGAAGTCGTGGGTGTTGCGTTATACAGACGGTCACAGGAGGCGAGATAAGACCATCGGCGAGTATCCCGCGATGTCGCTTCGTGCAGCGCGGCAAATGGCGTCCGATGCCTTGTTAAAATTGTCGCGCGGTGAGTCTCCCTTTTATGAGCAAAAAGCCACGCTACTATTTGAAATCGTAGCCAAGGAATTTCTTGATAATAAGCGCACCTATCTTTCGCCCGGTTATTATCGGACAATTGTTTTGCGCTTTGATAAATATTTATTACCTGCGTTCAGGGGGTGGGATATTCGAGAAATTACTTTATCCAATGTGCGTGCGCTACTTTTGGAAATCTCTACGAGCAGAAACGAAACCGCGCGGAAGCTGTACGGTTTGCTGTCGGAGTTATTCCGCTTTGCGGCGATGCGAGGTTATATTGAGTTTGATCCAACACAGGCTCTCAAAGGCCTGGTTCGCAAGGATAGTAAGCGTCATTATCCGTTTATTTCCGACCGGCAAAAATTGGGTGAGGTACTGCGTTTGATTGAACAAAGTACAGCTTCAATACCGATTGCGTTGGAATTGCAGATTTTGCCCCATGTGTTTGTACGCCCCTCGGAATTGCGGTTAGCTACATGGGATGAGTTTGATTTGGATGATGCGCTTTGGAAAATCCCGGCGGCGCGGATGAAAATGGGGCGTGTGCATTGGGTGCCGTTATCGCGGCAAGTGTTGGAATTGCTGCGCCGTGTCCGTGTGATGGTAGGCGATACTGGTTATTTATTTCCCGGCGCTCGCTACGGCCGCCCACATTCGGAAAGTTTGCTGAATATTAGTCTCAAAAATTTGGGCATCGGCTCTGATATTATTGTGCCGCATGGCTTCCGCCATACGGCCTCGACAATGCTGCATGAATTAGGATTCGACCATGCCCATATTGAAAAGCAGCTTGCACATGAGGTCGGCAATTCTGTCTCTGCCGTTTACAATCACGCGGAATATTTGCAACAACGCCGCGAAATGATGCAAGCGTGGTCAGATTTCCTTGACCAACTACGCGGAAAGTAATTGTTTCGCAATCTCTACGCTACTCCGCACTTCTTTCAATGTTTCTTCTGCCATTTCCGGCAACGGTTCATTTAATCCCCAGTACAGGATATTCCAGGCATATGCGACGTAATCCGGCCAGCGTTTTGCATTCCCTCTTTTTATGCCATCCGGGAATGAGCCGTTAATGATGCGTTCGTATAGTGTTGAGCGTGAGCAGCCAATAATCTCCGCTACCTGTTCGCATTTCAGCATTTTCATATTTAACCCTTAATCCCAAAACCAATTATCAATCCCATGAGATACACTGCATAAAATGATGCACTTATGGCCGCTGCAAACATTCTTTTCTCTTCTTCTTGATTTTTATCGTCCATTGCTGCAAATAATCTTTGCAATGCAAATATAACAAACAATACCATTGCCCCAACGATAGCTGCATCTGTCATAGCTTTTCCCCCAACCATGCTTTCGCGTGCGCAAGCGCGTTTTCTCTCGTGCGATGTATCAGCCCCTTCCTGAGCATCGCTATTTCATGTTTCCCGCCGTACCATATTCCAGATAATGTATGTGCATCATCCCCAGTAATCGCTGGATAGTAATAAGGAAATCGCTCTGGCGGTGCAGTTCTTTCCGGCGCGGGGTAATGGATGATGCGGCGGATGATTTTGTGCTGTCTCATGGTTTTTCTCCTTTCTGCCCGTGCAAGGGGCAACCGCTGCTTATCCAGTAGCCGTGATTCTCGCCGTCGCCCATGATTCCCCTGCCGTGTGCGTTATCCAGCACGGGGCAGGTGCAGCCTTGTTTGATTGCGGCATCGCTGCCGGGGTTGGGTGTGGTCATGGTGTTTCCTTCATTTCATCGCTGATTGCATTTTCTGATGTGTCGTTGCGTTGTGTGTTGTTGTATTGAGGGTTTTTCTTTTCATCGCTACCGCTTTCCAGTTTCAGTAATTCCGCGAGATACCATTGCGCTTTTCTCAGGTCTTCCGCGCCACCTTTGTCTCGGTATCTGATTTGATATTTGATAGCGTTGCCACGCAAATATCCCCGGTATTCTTCTTCACTCAACCAATCTTTTAATGCAGCAATTGGCTTGATTTGGTATTTATCATAATGGTTGCCACCGATTTGTGGCGGGTAGTCTTTGTTTGCAACGACGTTAATTTTTAGGTCTTTCCCAAAATATTCGTCGGCATTAAAAAATACGCTCGCGTGTTGGCTGCGCTCCTTCAATTCGGCTCTCATTTCATCGCAACTTGCATTTGCGGTTGCGCTGTCGCGTGGTGTGTTGTTGTGCATGATGTTTTTCTTCTCATCGCTCATGTCTTGCTCCTGTAATTCGGGAGCCGCTTACGGCGGCTAGTCGGCATCGTCAGCGGGGGAGAAAAGAAGCACCACATGTGGAGAACCAAGAAAACCCTCGCCCGATGCTGCGGCGGTTATTTCATGTCTGCGGACACTCGCCGCTTGTCTGCTTCCCTCTTGCCCAGCTGAGGTGAGTTTGTTTTTCACCAGTGTTCCGGCAGCTCTGTTTTGAAGATGTCGCGGATGGTATAAACGGCTATTTCGTAGGCGCGGTGTGCGCCTTCGTAA
>NZ_CALJAH010000009.1 GCF_938028185.1 uncultured Cardiobacterium sp.
AGCGCAAGAAGCGCCGTATGCCATTTACATACACTTGAGCGCTCGATGTGTATGTGGTGGTTTTTCGCCGCTTCAGCGCGAGAAGCACCGTATGCCATTTACATACACCTGGGTGCTCGATGTGTATGTAAATGTGGGTCTGCGAACAATGCAGCAAGCGTGAAAATCAAACGTCAATTTGTAAATTGTCAGCGCTCACCCCCTCCCCAACCCTCCCCCGCTGCGGGTGCTGGCGCACCCTGCGAGGGAGGGGGCATATCGGTGGTTTTTCTCCGCTTCAGCGCGAGAAGCACCGTATGCCATTTACATACACCTGAGCGCTTGATGTGTATGTAAACAGGGAGGGGGTCAGTTTGCCACTTCGGTTTTCAGCGCCAGCGCGTGGATTTCGTTGCTGCCGAGGATGTCGCCGAGGGCGTTCATCACGGTGCGGTGTTGTTCGAGGCGGCTTTTGCCCGCGAATCCGGCGGAGCGGATGTGGGCGCTGTAGTGGACGCCGTCGAAGGTGTGCAGGCTGATTTCGGCGTCGGGCAGGACGGCTTTGATGCGGGCGGTGATCAGTTCTTCTTGCATGGTTGGCTCATGGCGGGCAGGTCGATTTCGTAGAGGGCGAGGAGTTCGGTGAGGACGGGCGGCAGGTTTTGCCAGTTGAGTGTTTTGTGTTGCCACGCGGCGAGGGCGGCGAGCCAGACCAGCGCGGCAACGCCGACGCTGTCGGCCTGTTGCAGGGTGCTCGCGTCTATGGCGAGGGTGTCGGGCAGGGGCTCGTCGCGCAGGCGTTTGCCGTCCAGCGCCGGAATGGTCAAGGCGGGGTGCAGTTGCAGCACCCCGCCGTGGTGGGTTCCGAGGGCGGCGAGGCTCATTCGTCGCCTTTCATGGTTTTGATTTTGGCGATGAGTTTGTCAAGCCCGCCCTGGTTGATGTCGGTGTCGAAGCTGTTGCGGTAGCTGGAGAGGATGGAGACGTTTTCAAAGGAGACGTCGTACATTTTCCATTGTCCCGCCTTGTAGCGCAGGCTGAAGACGACGATGGCCTGTTTGCCGTTTTTGTCGCGCACCTGGATGCGGATGTCGCTGCGCTGGTATTTGTCCACCGGCGAGGCGCTGAGTATTTTTACCGCTTCATCGACCGGGGTTCCGGCGTAGTTCGTCCAGCCGCGCGAGTAAACGCGCACCAGCAGGTCGCGGAAGGCGGCGGTGAAGTCGGCTTTTTGTTGTGCGCTGGCATCGCGCCAGTGGCGGCCAAGGACGATTTGCGACATCAGCTCGAAGTCCATGTACGGCAGCACTTCGCTTTTGATGAGGTCGCTGAAGGCGCCGGGGTTGCTGCGGTAGCGGCTCTGGTTGGCGTTCAACTGGGTGAAGACGGTTTTCGCCTGTTGTTCGACCAGCGCCTTGGCATCGTCGGCGGTCGGCTGGGCGGCAAAGGTCACGGCGGATACGGCCGCGAGGGCGAGGCTCATGAGGATTTTTTTCATGGGGATGACTCCTGGGTTGTGGTTTTTGACGCATCGTCCTTGGCGGACATCTGTGTCACGAATTGCTGAATCAGCTTTTCCAATACCATAGACGAACCGGTGTACTGAATGGTATCGCCATTTTGTAACATCGCCGGATCGCCACCGGGGACGACGCCGATGTATTTTTCGCCGAGCAGGCCTGCGGTCAGGATGTCGGCGCTGCTGTCCAGCGGCAGGCGGTCGTATTCGCCGGAGATTTCCAGCACGACTTTCGCCTTGTAGGTTTCCTGATCGTAGCCGATGGATTTCACCTTGCCGATTTGCACGCCGGCCATCGTCACCTTGGCGTTTTTCGACAGGCCGCTAATGTCGGCAAAATCGGCATTGACCTGATACGGATGGCTCATGCGGAAGCCGCGCGCGTTGCTCGCCTGCAACGCCAAAAAAACCATCCCGGCGAGCGCCAGCAGGACAAACAGCCCCACGGCGACGGATATACTGCGATTCGATTGCACATCAACCTCCAAACAACATCGCGGTCAAAACAAAATTGAGGCCGAGGACGGCGAGCGAAGACATCACCACCGTCGTCGTCGTTGCCCGCGACATCCCGCTCGCGGTCGGCAGGCAACTGAAACCCTGATACACGGCAATCGCCGCGCACACCCAGCCGAAAACCAGACTTTTCAACAGCATCCCGCGCACGACATCGCTCCCGAAATCGACGCTGTTCTGCATTCCCGACCAAAAAACACCGTCATCGAGGCCGAGATAGACCACCCCGACCAGATGCGCGCCGATGATGGCAATGGCGACAAACAAAACCGTCAGCAGCGGCAGGGCAAACAGCGCGCCCAAAAAACGCGGCACGCCGACCTGCGCCACCGGCTCAATCGCCATCATCTCCATCGCCGCGAGCTGCTCGGTCGTCTTCATCAAACCGACCTCGGCGGTAATCGCCGACCCGGCGCGCCCGGCAAAGAGCAGCGCACTCACCACCGGCCCCAGCTCCCGCAACAGCGACAGCGCCACCATCGTGCCGAGCGACTGCTCCGCGCCGAAGCGCACCATCGTCGTATAAGCCTGAAACGACAGCACCATGCCGACGAACAGCCCGGCGACCAAAATAATCGGCAGCGACAACACGCCCGCCGCATACGTCGCGCGCAGCGTCAGCAGCGGCTTGCGCAACAAAATCGCGACATGACGCATCAGCGCCAGCGCGAACAACGAAAAATTGCCCAAAGCGGCGAGACAGGCGATTGTCGCCGCCCCTACCGCCGCCAAACCATTGATAACCGCCTTCATCGCATCCGCTCCAGCAAACCCTGCGCATAATCGGCGGCCGGAAAATGAAACGCCACCGGGCCGTCCGCCTCGGCGTGCATAAACTGATGCACCAGCGGGTCAGAACTCGCGTACAACGTCGCCGGTGCGCCGTTGGCAATCAACTTGCCGCCGGAAAACAGCAGCACGCGGTCGGCAATCTTGCTCACCTCGGCCACATCATGTGACACCACAAAACTGGTCATGCGCAGACCATCATTCAAATCGCGCACCAAGCGGGTCAGCACGCCGAGCGAAATCGGGTCCTGCCCGGTAAACGGCTCATCATAAATCATCAACTCCGGGTCAAAAGCAATTGCGCGGGCAAGTGCCACCCGCCGCGCCATGCCACCGGACAACTCCGCCGGCATCAGCGCCGCCGCGCCGCGCAGACCGACACGCTGCAACTTCATCAGCGCCACCGCCTCAATCAGGCGGCGGTCCAGCCGCGTCTTTTCACGCAGCGGAAACGCGACATTCTCCGCCACCGACATATCCGAAAACAGCGCGCCGGACTGGAACAACATACTCATCCGCCGCCGCAGCCGCATCAGCGCGGCGCGCGACAACTGCGGCACCTGCTCGCCCAGCACCTCGACCGTGCCCGCATCCGGGCGCAACTGCCCGGACAAAAGACGCATCAACGTCGTCTTGCCGGTGCCGGAAGGCCCCATCACGGCGACAACCTCGCCGCGCGGAATCACAAAACTCACATCATCAAAAATCTTGCGGCTGCCGCGCGCAAACGACAAATGCGCGACCCGCACCACATAATCAACCATGTGTCACCTCCCCGGCCAGCGCCAACACCGCCTGCCACTCGGCGGGCGACACCGGCGACACCGACAAACGGCTGCCCTTGCGCACCACCTCCATCCCGGCCAGCGCCGGAACATCCTTCAATTGCGAGAGCGACACCATTGCCGCAAACGCGCGGACAAACTGCACGATGACCAAATCCCAGCGCGGTGCATCCACCGATGCCTTCGCATCAAAATAACGGCTTTCCGGGTCAAACTGCGTCGGGTCAGGGCGCGCCTCGCCGACAATCTCCACCACGCCAACAATACCGGAGGGTTTCGCGTTGGAATGATAAAAAAACGCCTGGTCGCCGGTGCGCATCTGCCGCATAAAATTGCGCGCCTGAAAATTGCGCACACCGTCCCACGGCTCGCGCTGCTCAGGGCGGGCGCGCAAATCATCAAGCGAAAAATTGCCCGGCTCGGATTTCAACAACCAATAATTCATGAACCAAGAGGGTGAAAAAAGAAGGCGCGCATCATACCGACAAAGGTGCTGGTATGCCAATGGCAAAGCCCCTCACGGGGAGGGGCTGTTTGCATTTAGCGGTGAGGCTTTCCCGGCTAGGCTAGGCGCAGTCGACTGGAACAGCTCGCACCGCGACAAGTTATTGCTCGCGCCGAGAGAGAGCCCCAACAAACCGAATGCTGAACAATCTTCCGTTATTGGGTTACGCGCTAACTCAACCTATCAAAGGTTTACCGGCTGAATTGTAAACGGCTCTTAGCGTTGCAGCGCGTCTTCGTTCACCTTGATTTTTGCCTGGCGGTAAAGCCAAGCGCCGATGTTGGCGTAGGTGCCAGTCAGTTGCTGCATTTGCCATTGTTGGCTGAGGTTTTGGCGCACGTTGTCGGGCAGTTTGGCCGGGTCGCCGTCGGCAACGCTGTCGAGGCGGGCGACGAGCAGGTTGCCATCTGGGGTGTCGAGGGTGGTGAGGCGTTCGCTGTGGTTGTAGAGTTCGAGCACGAGCGGGTTGTTGGTGTCGTAGCGGCTGGCCGGGGCGACGGTTTCGGTGGTCGCCTGATATTCGCTGGCGAGTGCGGCGGCTTTGTCCGCGCTTTCGCCCAGTGCTTTTTTCAGCGCCTCGCCGCGTTCGTGCAGGGTGGCGTCGGCCTGCTCGTTGCGGTAATCGGTCTCTACCTGGGCGCGCACCTCGGCAAACGGGCGCGGCTGCGGTTTTTCGCGGTGGGTGATGGTGAAGAACAGGGTGCGCTGCGGTGCGATTTCGACCGGTTCGCCGGTTTTGTTGTCGGCGAGTGCCTTGGCGCCAAAGAGTTGCTCTTGCAGGGCGGGGTTGTGCAGCCAGTCGGTGTTGTCGCTCGCGGCGGTGATGCCGCTCAGGGTTTCGGTTTTGCCGCCGGTGATTTGGGTGATGGTACTGAGCGGTTTGCCGCTTTGTGCGGCGTCAAAGGCCTGGTTGGCGTGGTCGTTGTAGGCGGTTTCGTTTTCGGCGGCGGCGAGGCGGCGCAGTTCGTCGTCGCTGCGGTTGCCGCTGTCGATGGTGCCGAGTTCGACGAGGATGTTGCCGTATTCGCTGTTGATGACGGGCGAGGTGTCGCCGGTTTTTTCGAGGGCAAACAGCGCTTCGTCCACTTCGGGGCTGACGCCTTTGCCTTTGGCGTTGGGCGAGAGTTCGCCGGTTTGGCCAGCGAGGGTTTTGTTTTCAACCGCCTGCCAGTAGTCGGCGAAGGTTTTTTCGCCCGCCTTGATGGTGGCGGCGGCGTCAGCGGCGGCTTTGGCGTCGTCGATGATGAGGTAGCGTCCGCCACGGCGTTCGCTGCTGCTGCGCGCCTTGGCGATTTGTTCGTCGCTCACCGGCAGGTCGGCGATGTCGTAGATGGTGTAGTTGATGTCCACGCTTTCCGGGGTGGCGTAGCGCTCGCCGTGCGCTTCGTAGTATTTTTGCAGGTCGGCTTCGCTCACGCTGATGGCGGCGGCGATGGGCGCGCGCGGGAGGGTGTAGAGGGTGTAGCCGCGTTGTTGGGCGGCGCTTTGCAGGTAGTGCTGTTCGAGCGGGCTGTTGCCGTTGCCCGCTTGCAACGCGGCGTAGTAGCCATTGATGCTTTGTTCGCGGCGGACGCTTTCCTGGAAGGTGTCGGCGCGCAGGCCGCGGCTGTTGAGGAATTGCTGGTAGGTTTTGTCGTCGCCGAATTGTTGTTTGATGATGCGGTAGAGGGCGCTGTCCGGCAGGCGGTAGCGGCTGTCCAGCGCGTGCTGTTCAAACAGGCTGCGTTCGATCAGGGCGCGCACGGTGCGCTGTTTGAGTTCGGTTTCGCTGAGGCCGGGGCTTTGTTGCTGGACGTCGCGGTAGGCGTTGTTGTAGGCGCTCAGCGGGATGTCCTGGCCGTTGACGGTGGCGACGGTCATGTCCGGGCCGTGGTTGAAGAAGGGAACGCCGATGAACAGCATACCGATACCGGCGATGATGACGAGCAGATAGGTGATTCGGTTGGTTTTTTTTTCGCGGATGTCTTCGAGCATGGGAGCGGTTTTCCGTGGGATTGATGAAGGCGCGGATTGTATCGCCGCCGCCGCCAACTTGCCATACAGGCATGAAAAAAGCGCCCCTTGCGGAGCGCTTTTGGGCAGGTGCCGTTTATTCGACGACGACTTTGCCACGCATCACGGCATAGTGGCCGGGGAATGAGCAGAAGAAGTCGTAATCACCACCAGCTTCGAGTTTGTCGGTCTTGAAGGTGACGCTGTCTTTTTCACCGCCGCCAACGACTTTGGTGTGGGCGATAACGCGCTCGTCGTCAGCCTTGACGTAGTTGGTTGCCGCACCGGCTGCGCCACCGTCCTTGACGACCGCATCAACATCAGCGGTTTTGGTGATGACGACGTTGTGTCCCATCGCGGCGGCAGGCAGTTTACCGATGTGATCAACTTCAACGGTAAATTCCGGGCAGCTTGCCTTGTTGATCTTGATTTCCTTGATGTCGAATTTCATCGCATCGTCGCCTTTGACCACGGCCTTGCAGGCGCCATCCGCAGCGGCTTCTGCCGGTTTGGCAGCGTCAGCGGCGGCAGCCTCGGCCGGTTTGGCGTCTTCGGCGAGGGCGGCAACGCTCATCAGGGCGACAATGGCAGGAATCATCAGTTTTTTCATGGGGGTACCTCTTGTGTTGTGGAAGGGAATTTCCGCGGCGCATGGTATGCGGGCGGGCGGCGAAAAGCAATGTGAAAGTTTCCTGATTGCAGGATTTTCACACGGCTTTCACATGGCGATTGGGTTATTGCGCCTGGCCGACGGCGACCAGCGTCGCGCGCAGCATCGCGCTGACGGTGTCCTGGCTGTAGGCGATGCCGGTGTGCAGGTGCTCGCCAATCATCAGCTGGACGTAGGCGACCGCCTGCGCGTCGGTGGATTTGCTCATCGCGTGTTCGGCGTAGTTGGCGACGCTGATGGTGAGGCCGGTGTGGCTTTGCAGGGCGTCGATGAAGGCGCTCATCGCACCGTTGCCGTTGCCGCTGATGTTTACCGCGCGGCCGTGGTCGTGCAGGGTCGCTTCCAGATGGTCGTGTTGGCCTTGACGGCGCAGGGTGTAGTCGTCCAGATGCAGCGGGCTGTCGTGCAGGTAGCGCGCTTCAAAGAGGGCGATGATGTCCTGGCTGGTGAGTTCTTTTTGCGTGCGCTCGCTTTCGGCCTGGACTTTTTGTGCGAAGTCGATTTGTAGCCAGCGCGGGACGTTCAGGCCGTAGTCGCGGGCGAGGATGTAGGCGACGCCGCCTTTGCCAGACTGGCTGTTGATGCGTACCACGTCCTGATAGCTGCGGCCAATGTCAAGCGGGTCGATGGGCAGGTAGGCGATGTCCCAGATACCATCTGATTCTTTTTCCAGCGATTTTTTGATGGCGTCCTGATGCGAGCCGGAGAAGGCGGTGAAGACGAGTTCGCCAATGTAGGGGTGGCGCGGGTGTACCGGCAGGTTGTTGCATTCGCTGACGATGTGGACGATGTCGTTCATGCGCGAGAAGTCGAGGCCGGGGTCGATGCCCTGGCTGTAGAGGTTCATCGCCATAATCATGATGTCCATGTTGCCGGTGCGTTCGCCGTTGCCAAGCAGCGTGCCTTCAACGCGGTCAGCGCCCGCCATCACCGCCAGTTCGGAGGCGGCGACGGCGCAGCCGCGGTCGTTGTGGGTGTGGACGCTGATCACGACGTCTTTGCGGCAGGAGAGTTTGCGGCAGAAGTATTCGATTTGGTCGGCGTAGAGGTTCGGCGTGCAGGCCTCCACCGTGTTCGGCAGGTTGAGGATGACTTTGCGCCCCGCCCACGGCTGCCAGACTTGGCAGACGGCCTCGCAGACCTCGACGGCAAAATCCGGCTCCGTCTGGGAGAAGCTCTCCGGCGAATACTCGAAAATCCAGCGGCTGCCGGGGTGCTGGGCGGCGCGCTCCTTCAGCAGTTCGGCGCCGAAGCAGGCGATGGCGATGATTTCGGCCCGGGATTTCTCGTAGACCTTCTCGCGCTGGACCCGGGAGGTGGGGTTGTAGAGATGGACCACGGCCTGTTTCACGCCCTGAAGCGCTTCGAAGGTGCGGTCGATGAGGTGTTCGCGCGCCTGTACGAGGACTTGGATGGTGACGTCGTCAGGGATATGGCCGCCTTCGATGAGCAGGCGGGTGAAGTCGTATTCAATCTGCGAGGCGGCGGGGAAGCCGATTTCGATTTCCTTGAAGCCGCAGGATACCAGCAGCTTGAAAAAGCGCAGCTTTTGCTCGATGGTCATCGGGTCAATCAGCGCCTGGTTGCCGTCGCGCAAATCGACGCTGACCCAGACGGGCGCTTTGTCGATGGTTTTGTCCGGCCAGGTACGGTCGGGCAGCTGCGGGGCGAAGGCGAAGGGACGGTATTTGCGGTGGTCAAAGCGGCTCATGGTGGCTCCTGATAAATGAACTTGCGCATTATAGCTACGGTTTATGCAAATTACCCGGCAAATACCGCGCGATTATGCGGTATAATGAGAGAAATTTACCAACTTGCACGCTTTTATGAGTGATATTCACCTGACGCTTGACGACACCGACAAGAAAATCCTGCGCATTCTCGCGGACGATGGCCGCATCAACAATCTGGCGCTGGCGGAAGCCATCAACCTCTCGCCCACGCCGTGCGCGCGGCGGGTGAAGCGACTGGAAGAAGCGGGAATTATCGAAGGCTACCGTGCCATCGTCAATCGCCGCGCGCTTGGCTACTCGCTCAGCGCTTTCATCGCCGTCACCCTCGACCACCACACGCCGGAGCGCTTTACCGCCTTTGAAGAACAGGTGAGCAGCTTCCCGGAAGTCATCCGCATGAGCATCGTGACGGGGCGCGCCGAGGATTACCTGTTGCAGGTGCTGGTCGGCAATATGCAGGAATTTGAAGAATTTCTGCTGGGCAAGCTGAACCGCATCCCCGGCGTGATTAACGTCCATTCCAGCTTTGAAATGCGCTGCGTTTTCGAGCGGCAACCGCAGCCGTAGCGCCTGTTCAATACAGCAGTTTGCGCGTATTATTCCCGGCAAATCAGACACAAAAAAAGGAATCCGCTTGCTTATGGGCAACAAAAACAAACTGGGGCGTCTCGTGCAGGAAACCGCCGGATTTTCCTACGAATTTATCCGTCATCCGAAAAAAATGGGCAGCGTCATCCCCTCGTCGCGGATGCTGGCACGGGCGATGCGCCGCACCGCGCAGGATTACGGCGCGCCCAACAGCATCGTCATCGAAGCGGGCGCGGGCACGGGCGCGATTACCCGCGAGCTGGTCGCCCATTTCCCCGCCGAGCGCCTGCTGATTAACGAGCTCAACCCGCGCCTGGCCCGCCGCCTGCGCGACCGCTTCCCCAACAACACCGTGCGCCGCGGCGGCGTGGAAGCGCTGGAAGTGTGGACGCAGCCCGCGCCGAAAACCATCGTCTCCTCGTTGCCGTTCCGCTCGCTGCCGCCGGAGATTGGCGCAGAAATCGAGCGCGTCTTCTTCGCCGCGCTGCGCGAAAACCCGGCCAACGTCCTCGTCCAGTTCACCTACGGACAAAAATCGCCGCTCAACCTGCCGCCAGAGTCGGACATCAGCGGCGAGCGCGTCACCTACGCCTGGCTCAACTTCCCGCCCGCGCGCATCTGGATTTACCGCTGCCGCAAATAGCCACCACCACCCCGCCATTTCATGAACAAAAGACAAATCGCCAGCACCGTCGCCAAAGTCGAACAATACTGCATCAAACGCGGCGTGCGCCTCACTCCCATCCGCCGCCAGGTACTTGAGCTGTTGCTGACCTATCCCAACGTCGTCAAGGCCTACGAAATCCTCGACGAACTGAAAAAACAGCGCAAAAACGCCGCACCGCCGACCGTGTACCGCGCGCTGGACTTCTTCGTGGAAATCGGCGTGCTGCACCGCGCCGAATCGCTGAACGGCTTTGTCTTTTGCAGTCATTTTGACGAAGCGCACACCAGCGTCATCCTGAACTGCACCCACTGCGGTGCCACGGAAGAACTCGCGGCGGAAGAACCGGTGGACATCCTGCTCGCCTTCTGCCGTGAGCGGGGCTTTACTGTGCAGGACGGTCCGCTGGTGCTATCCGGTGAATGCGCGCGCTGCCATGCCGGGCACGCGCTAGCGAAAGGCGCATAACCTCCAACCCATAGGATCTCCATGCAAGACATCAGCGTTATCCTCGCCCATCCCTACACCCACAGCCTGAACGCCGCCATCGCCGCGACCGTCGTCGCGACACTGGAAAAGAATGGCTACAGCGTGCACTTTCACGATCTCTACCAGGAAGGCTTCAACCCGCTCATCAACGGGCAGGAGCTGGTTGCAGACGACAGCAGCGACCCCCTCCTGCGCCAGCACCAAGAAGAAATCTGCCGCGCACACGGCATCATCATCGTCCACCCCAACTGGTGGGGGCAGCCGCCCGCCATTCTCAAGGGCTGGGTGGACCGCGTCCTGCGGGAAAACACCGCCTACACCTTCCCCACCGGCGACAACGGCGGCGGCCTGCCCATCGGCCAACTGCCGGCCAAAGCCGCCTTGGTCTTCAACACCTCAAACACCCCCGCCCAGCGCGAACAGGACGTCTTCGGCGACCCGCTCGAGCGCATCTGGAAAGACTGCATCTTCGCCTTCTGCGGCGTCCACGCCTTTGACCGTCTCATGTTCCGGGTTGTCGCCGACAGCGACGAAGCGACACGGCAGCACTGGCTGCAACAAGCGGCGGAAATGGTCAACAAACACTTCCCTGCCACCGCATAAAACCCTGCCGCATCCTTTATAATGCGGCGTTTTTTACAGTACAGGCAGACCACACTATGGAACTCAACCTCACCTACGAACGCATCAAAGACCTGCAAGCGCGCGAGGCGGCGCTCAGGGGGTATCTTTGACTACGCCGTAAAAGCCGAACGCCTCGAAGAAGTCGAACGCGAGCTGGAGCGCCCCTCCATCTGGGACAACCCCGAAGAAGCGACCAAACTGGGGCAAGAACGCGCCGCGCTGGCAGGCGTCGTCCACGGTCTTGATGAAATCCGCCAGGGCCTGCAGGACGCCTTTGACCTCATCGAACTGGCAGAGGCGGAAAACGACGAGGCGACAGTAAACGCCGCGCTGGAAGACGTCAGCCGCATCGAACGCCGCATTGAAGATTTGGAATTCCGCCGGATGTTCTCCGGCGAGCTTGACCCGAACAACGCTTTCCTTGACATCCAGGCCGGTTCCGGCGGTACCGAAGCGCAGGACTGGGCATCGATGCTGCTGCGGATGTACTTGCGCTGGGGCGAAGCGCGCGGCTTCAAGACGGAGCTCATCGAAGAATCGCCGGGCGACGTCGCCGGCATCAAGTCCGCCACCATCGAATTTACCGGCGAGTACGCCTACGGCTGGCTGCGCACCGAAATTGGCGTGCACCGTCTGGTGCGCAAATCGCCGTTTGATTCCGGCAACCGCCGCCACACCTCGTTTGCCGCCGTCTTCGTCTCGCCGGAAATTGACGACAACATCGAGATTGAAATCAACCCCGCCGATTTGCGCGTCGATGTTTACCGCGCGAGTGGCGCGGGCGGGCAGCACGTCAACCGTACCGAATCGGCGGTGCGCATCACCCACCTGCCGACCAACATCGTCGTGCAATCACAAAACAGCCGCAGCCAGCACGAAAACCGCAGCACCTGCATGAAGCAACTGCGCGCCAAACTCTACGAACTGGAACTGAGCAAACGCAGCGCCAACGCGCAAGCGATTGAGGACAGCAAATCCGACATCGGTTGGGGCAACCAAATCCGTTCCTACGTCCTCGACCAGTCGCGCATCAAAGACCTGCGCACCGGCTACGAAACCAGCAACACCCAGGCCGTCCTCGATGGCGGACTCGATCCCTTCCTCCAGGCCAGCCTGAAACAAGGAGTAGAAGCATGACCACCCAACCACAAGCCGACGAAAACAAACTCATCGCCGAGCGTCGGCAAAAACTCGCCGCCATCCGCACGCGCGGCGTCGCCTTCCCCAACCACGCCCGCCCCACCCACAAGGCCGCCGCCCTGCACGCGCAGTTTGACGGCGTCGCAGATGCCGACCAACTCACCGCTGCCGGCGAAATCACCGTTGCCGGGCGCATGATGAGCAAGCGCGTCATGGGCAAAGCGAGCTTCACCGCCATCCAGGACGGCAGCGGCGCGCGCATCCAGCTCTATCTCAGCCGCGACGAACTGCCGGAAGGCCGCTACGCCGACTTCAAAACCTGGGACGTGGGCGACATCATCAGCGCGCGCGGCAAACTGTTTCGCACCCAGACCGGCGAGCTGACTATCCACGCCGACGACGTCGAGCTGCTGACCAAATCGCTGCGCCCGCTGCCGGAAAAATACCACGGTCTCTCCGACCAGGAAACGCGCTACCGCCAGCGCTACGTTGACCTCATCACCAACGAAGCGAGCCGCAAAACCTTCATCACCCGCAACAAAATCGTGCGCTACATCCGCCACTTCTTTGAAGGCCGCGACTTCATGGAAGTGGAAACGCCGATGATGCACCCCATCCCCGGCGGCGCCACGGCAAAACCCTTCATCACCCACCACAACGCGCTCGATATGCCGCTTTACCTGCGCATCGCGCCGGAGCTGTACCTGAAGCGCCTCGTCGTCGGCGGCTTTGAACGCGTCTTTGAAATCAACCGCAGCTTCCGGAACGAAGGCGTCTCCACCCGGCACAACCCCGAATTCACCATGCTGGAGTTCTATCAGGCCTACGCCGACTACCGCGACCTGATGGATCTCACCGAAGCGCTCTTTCAGGGACTGGCGCGTGAAGTCCTCGGCAGCCCGCAAATTACCTATCAGGGCGTGGCCATCGACCTCGGCCAGCCGTTCGCGCGCCTCGCCATGACCGACGCCATCCGCCAATACGCGCCGCAGCACGCCGCGCTTCTCGATGACCCCGCCGCGCTCGCCGCCGTCCTGCGCGACGAATACAAACAAAAAGCGGATGCGGCAATGGCTATCGGCAGCCTGCACACCCTGCTCTTTGAAGAAGCCGTTGAACACCAACTGGTACAACCCACCTTCATCACCGCCTACCCGTCCGTCGTCTCGCCGCTGGCGCGCCGCAACGACGACACGCCGGACATCTGCGACCGCTTTGAACTCTTCATCGGCGGGCGCGAAGTCGCCAACGGCTTCTCCGAACTCAACGACGCCGAAGACCAGGCCGAACGCTTCCGCGCCCAGGCTGCCGCCTTCGACGCGGGCGACGACGAAGCCATGCACTACGACGCCGACTACATCCGCGCCCTCGAATACGGGATGCCGCCGACCGCGGGCGAAGGCATCGGCATCGACCGCCTCGTCATGCTGCTCACCGACGCGCCCTCCATCCGCGACGTCCTCCTCTTCCCGCATATGCGCCCCGAATAACGGAGACCAACCATGCAACTGCACAAAATCGCTGCCCTCGCCGCCGCCCTCCTCGCCGCGGGCGCGCAGGCCGAAAAATACCAACTGCCGCCCGCCGACATCAGCGTCGTCGGCCAGGTCCAACAAATCAGCGCGCGCCAGGGCGAAACCTTCTACGAAATCGGCCGCGAATACGGCATCGGCTACGACGCGATGGAACACGCCAACCAGGGGCGCGACCCGCTCTACCTCAAAGAAGGCGAACAAGTCCTGCTGCCGACCCGCTTCATCCTGCCGGACGCGCCGCGCGAAGGCATCGTCATCAACCTGCCGGAAATGCGCCTCTACTACTACCCGCCGGGCGAAAACGCCGTTTACGTCTATGCCATCGGCATCGGCCGCGAAGGCTGGGGCACACCGAAAGGCATCCTCAGCATCGCCGACAAACGCGCCAACCCGACCTGGACACCGCCCGCCTCCATCCGCGCCGAACACGCGGCCAACGGCGACCCGCTGCCCGCCGTCGTTCCCGCAGGACCCGACAACCCGCTGGGACTCTTCGCCATGCGCCTCTCCAACCCGTCCTACCTGCTGCACGGCACCAACAAACCCGAAGGCGTGGGAATGCGCGTCTCGCACGGCTGCATCCGCCTCTACCCCGAAGGCATCGAAGAACTGTTCGGCATGGTCGCCGTCGGCACCAAAGTAAACATCGTCAATCAGCCGATGAAAGTGGGCTGGTTCGGCGACAGTATGTACCTCGAATTCCACGCGCCGCTGGGCGAAGACGCACGCACGCTGGAGCAGAACCTCGCGGAAGCGCGTGACACCGTGCACCGCAGCATCGAAAGCCGCGGCCTGCAAGTCTCAAACGACCTGATTGACGCCGTGGTACGCGAAGAAAGCGGGATGCCGGTCGAAGTCGCCTACCGCTGACCAACCCGCCGCCAAAAACGCCGCCTCTGCGGCGTTTTTTACATAAAAACACCGCCTAACCCCATGAACCTCCCCTTCCTCCCCTACAACCTCGCCCGCCAACCCGACCGCAAACACGTCCGCCTCCTCGTCGCCCCCGACGCGCGCACCGGCGAATACTGGTACGAAAACCTCAAATACTGGCTGGGCGATACCAATTCGCTCTACTGGTTCAGCGACTGGGAAACCCTGCCCTATGACCAATACACGCCGCATCCCGACCTCGTCGCCGAACGGCTGCGGGTACTCGCCGAACTGCCGACGCGCAGCCACGGCACCGTTATCGCGAGCGCCGCCGCGCTGCGCCAGCGCCTCTGCCCGCAAACCCACCTCGACAAATACGGCATCCACCTTGCCCTTGGCGACCGCCTCGCGCGCGACGCCCTCATCCAGCGCCTCAATGACGCGGGCTACCAGCGCAGCGCGCACCACATCAGCG
>NZ_CALJAH010000010.1 GCF_938028185.1 uncultured Cardiobacterium sp.
GGTTTGGAATTTTGTCGGGTTGCCGTGCAAGTTATAGTTTGGAAGGAAGTCTATTGAAAAAGTCTTTGCCAATTACCTCGCCCAATTCCATACCGTTTACCATTTGAACGGCCAGCAAACGGTGGAATTACACGGCGACCGCGCCGAAGGCATCGCCTATTGCCAGGTAGCCCTTGTCAGCAATAAAGACGACCACGACGAAATGCTCACCCATTATGTGCGCTACAACGACAGCTACGCCAAAATCAACGGGCGCTGGGTCATCCAAAAACGCATCGCCCATTTTATGTACAGCGAAACCCGCACCATCCACAAATAAGGAATCATGATGCGAAAAATATTTGCTGATTTGCCTCAACAAGTCCTTTATCAACCGCTGCGACAACCGTCGCAGCTTTTTTATGCTATTTTTCCCGTTTTCAATACTGGAACATCCCATGCGCCTGTACGCCCTGTTACTCTATTTTATTTTTGCCGCCGCTTGTGCTGAAACGACCCAATATGAATGGGCGACGCCAGTCAAACCGGAAGTCAATCTTTACCGCGTTGATGACAAACTCTACCGCAGTGAACAGCCGGTACGCGACGATGCCGCGCTCATTAAAAAGCTGGGCATTAAGACCGTCATCAACCTGCGTTATTTCGACCGCCGGGGCGATGAAAAAGCGCTGGCGGGCAGCGGTATTGCGCTATTCAACCAGCCGCTGCTCACTTGGCGCATCCGGCCAAAAGATATTGCGGCGACGCTTTATCTGATTGAGCGCCAGCAGCAATACGGCGCGGTACTCGTGCATTGCTATCACGGTGCCGACCGCACCGGATTGATGGTCGCCATGTACCGCATTGTTTACCAGCATTGGCCTGTTGCAGAAGCGAAACGGGAAATGCTGCAAGGGCCATATGGCTACCATAGTATTTGGGTCAATCTGGAGCGGCTGTTCAGCGCGGAAGATATTGCGCAAATCCGTGAACGGTTAAGCCAATTACGCGGCGATAAAAATAATCTGTCGCCACCATATAGCAGGGGGCGGGAGATTTTTTAGCCCATAGGACAGCGAGGCGACGCCATGCCGACAGGGCAGGACGGGTTTTCATTGCCCGCCACCAGCGGCGGCGGTAAAGTACGCGCCCATTTTCAAGCGGATAACTCAAGGAGTTCACCATGCAGGGTCAGTTGTGGATTGTCGCAGCGCCGTCGGGGGGCGGCAAAACCAGCCTCATCGCCGAGGCGGTGCGGGTGCTGGACGATGTGGTCGAAAGCGTGTCGCACACCACGCGCGCCGCGCGGCCGGGCGAGGTCGAGGGCGTGCATTATTTTTTCGTTGAACACGCGCAGTTTCAGGCGATGATTGATGCCGACGGCTTCCTTGAATACGCGCAGGTTTTCCACAATGCCTACGGCACCGCGGCGGCGTCTGTTGATGCGCTGCTCGCGGCGGGCAAGGACGTGATTTTGAGCATTGACTGGCAGGGGGCGCAGCAGGTGATGCAGCGGCGACCGCAGACGCGCACGGTGTTTTTGCTGCCGCCATCGTTGGACGTGCTGCGCGCGCGCCTCACCGCTCGCGGTCAGGACAATCCCGCCATTGTCGCGCAACGGATGGCGGAGGCGGAGGAGCAAATCAGCCATTACCGCGAGTTTGAGTTCGTCATCGTCAATGAGGATTTTCAGCGTGCCGCCGGTGAATTGCAGGCGCTGATTTTGTGCGACCGCCTGCGCCGGGCGCGCTGCGAGGCGGATTTGCAACCGCTGCTGAAGCGACTGGGGCAGGAATAGCGCCATTTTCGCCCATGATTTTGTGAGGATTCGATGCGATGAAATTCCTGCAAGCCAACGGGCTGCCGCATCCGTATGTGATGCTGTTGCTGGCACCGCTGTTTCGGGCGACCAGCAATGTCACCGGCAAACTGGGCAAGGCGTGGCTGTCGCCGCATGAGTTCACCTTCTGGCGCTGACTGCTGGCGACGGCGCTGTTGTCGCTCCTCTTTCGCGCCCGCATCCGCCACGACGGGCCAGCGCTGCGGGTGCGCGCCGGGTGGCTGTTGGTCGTCGGCGGCAGCGGTTTTGCGCTGTTCAACATTGTGCTTTACAGCGCCTTTGCCCGCGGCGCCAGCGTGGTCAATGTGTCGATTATTACCGCGCTGATTCCGCTGGCGGTGCTGCTGGTGGACGTACTCGTGTTGCGCGGGCGGGCGCATCCGCTGCAATGGTGCGGCGTGGCGCTGTCGTTCGTTGGCGTGGTGTGGGTGGTGAGCCGTGGTCATCCGGCGGCGCTGCTGGAACAGGGCATTGCGCCGGGCGACCGGCTGGCGCTGGTATCGAGCGCGATTTATGCGGGCTATTCGTTGGCGCTGCGGCGCGCGCCACGGGTGCATTGGGCGAGCCTGCTCTGGGCGATGTGCCTGGCGGCGACGGTGGTGAGCCTGCCGTTTTTCGTGGCGGAGCGGCTGCGCGAGGGCTGGCGGCTGCCGCCGTGGCAGGCGTGGCTGCTGCTCGGCTATGTGGTGCTGTTTGTCTCGATTGTGTCGAAGCTGTTTTATATGGAAGGGGTGATTGCGATTGGTGCGAACCGCGCGGCGCTGACGATGAATATGTTGCCGGTGTTCGGCGCGCTGGTCGGCGCCGCCTTTTTTGCCGATGAGCATTTGGGCGGCTATGTGCTAATCGCGCTGCTACTGGTCGCAGCGGGAATTGGCCTTTCGGAATGGGGCGCGCGACGGCTGGCACGCCCGGTCTGAGCGGCGTGCGCGATGTCAAGGATGGCGGGTTTCATCAGCGCCGCTTCGCGGGGCCCATCACGTTGCCATCCGCCAGCGGGTCAGGGCGGTGAAACGGCTTTGCGTTGTCCACCTCACTGAGGACATTGCGCCCGCCGGGGTCGGGGAGATAGAGCAGCGGCAGGTCGCGGTACAGGCCGAGATTGGGGCAGTTGTCGCGGATGGCTTCGACGATTTCCTCGCCGAGCAGTTCCGGATCGGCGCGACGTGAGGCGGGCGTGCTGATTTCGTAGCGGATTTGCCATAGATACGCGGCGCGGTCGTGCGGGCGGAAGGTCAGGTACAGCGTGTTGGTCCGGTTGCCGTGGCGGAGGTAGTGGCGCATGAGGAAGACGTCTTCCAGCAGTTCCCACGGGATGGTGGCGGCGTAACCGTCTTTCATGCCGTAGCGCCAGTAATGCACGCCGTCGCCGTCAAGGGCGACGAAGATTTCGTAATTCACCCCGGCGTCTTCGACGCGGATGCTGTCGTAAGTGGCGACGTAAACCATCATGTAAAGCAGCAGGTTAAAGGTGCCAATATAAAGCAGCGGCAGCCAGTTGCCGCTGTAGAGGCCGACGAGAAAGAGGATGGCGAACGCCAGCGCGAGCAGGCCGTAAACGCAGCCAAAAACGAGGTTGAACGCGGCTTCCGGCGCGCGGAAATACCAGATTTCCTTGAACCCATCGGGGACGTCGGCGCTTTTCTCCGCGCGTGGCGGTGCGGGCGGAAGGCGCGCGCTGATATGTTTGACCAGATACGCGCCCAGTGCCGCCCCGCGCAGGCGCCTGCCCTGACTGTCGCTGCCGCTGGCGTATTTGAGCTCCAGCGCGACGTGCGCCGCCACTACCGCGTCGGCGGTTTTCCAAGCGATGAGCAGGCGGTCGTGGTGCGCGCGCCGTTGCACCTCGTCCGTCCAGGCATCCAGCACCCGCTCCCACGGCAGATGCAACTCGCGTCCCTTTGGCAAGGCGTTATGGCGGATGGTGATACCGCTCCCGTCAAGGCGGACGAACTCGCGCCGCAGGATGAAGGCGGTGTAGCGGTAACACAGGGTGCAGGCATGCGCGAGCAGCGCGGCAAAGAGCAGCAGCGCGAAGATGACTTCAAGCGTCCGCGCGGGCGGCAGGTCGTAAACAAGCCAGGCGGCGGTCGCGGCGTAGCCGAGAGCGAGCAGCAGGCGCAGCCAGCGGCGGCGGAAGGGGATGGTGAGCGGGTTCATGGCGTTATCCTTTGTCATTTCCCCGCGCATCGGTCAGGGTTGCCTGCGGCAATCCTCTGAATTTGAACAGGTTGGGGCAATGCAGGCGGATATTGGCAGCGGCTTCTTCCGTTTTTTGCTTGTTGCTGCCGGTGTCGTACTGGATATGCCGCAAATAACGCGCACCCGCATGGGGGTAATAAACCAGATGCAGGGAGCATACCCAGCTGCCGTTATCGAGACGATAGCTGTCCGGCGAGACGGCATGAATGCTTGCCCAGGGAATATCCGCTTCACTGTTTCGCGTCATGCCATAGCGCCAGTAATGCACGCCCACAGGGTCAATGCGGACAAAGCGGCGTCCCGATAGCCCGGAAAGCCAGTGCATCAGTGAGTCGTAAAGAATATAAATCGCGCCCAAAAGCAGTAATAAAAAGAAACTGGCTACTCCTATGCCCGCTGCTATATCACTTATTGTTTTGGCATTCACCATAAAAGCGATAAAAAAAGTCAGTGCAACCAGTGCCAGCACGACCATCACAACGCCAATCAAACAGCCGTCCCCGTTATCACCGGTGCCAAATTTCCAGTATTTCCGCCAGTCTTCGGGAACATCAGCAGGAATTAAGCCGGATGGTACGGGCGCGCTGCGCAAGTGTCGTCGGACAAATGCCGCCAGCAATTGCGCCAATGCCTTGCCGCGTATCGCCTTGCCACGCGCATCCCGCCAAACCGCACCCTGCAATTTCAGCGCAAGGTGTTCCAGTCCGCCTTCGTCCGTGCGCCAAACAAGACACAGGCAATCATAATGGCGGTGTAACTGGTATTCGTCCGCCCAGGCGTCAAACACATTTGCCCACGGCACATGGAATGTTTTCTGGCGCGCCACATCGTTATGCCAGACGGTAATGCCTTTGGCATCGAAGCGGATAAATTCACGCCGGAAAAAGAAACGGGCGTAGCGCCAGGTCAGATAGCAGCCATGCAGAGAAAAGGCGGCTATAAATAATGAGACCATTGCCCGGTCTTTATGCTTTTCATCTGTATCCAGAGCAATAAGATAAGCCAGCCAGGCAGTAATGAGCGCGTAACAAAGAACGCGCAACAGGCGCAGCCAGCGGCGGCGGAAAAAGACCGTTTGCGCGGTCATGAGCGGGGTGCCTGCAATGGCCGCGCGTCCAGTCCGAGCCAGACGTCCGCGTCGCTGACGATGACCGGGCGTTTTATCAGGGTCGGCAAGGCGCACAGCAGCGCGATGAGCGCGTCCCCGCCCGCCGCCTCGGCGGCAAGCACTTCGGCCTTGTGCGCGCGGTATGTCGCGGAACGTTTGTTAATGAGCGTCGTACCGAAGCGGGCGAGCCAGTCGCGCAGCAGGGTTTCGTCCGGCGGGGCTTGTCGCAGGTCAATGAAGTGGTAGCGCACGCCGCGCTGGTCGAGGATGTTGCGCGCCTTGCGCACGCTGTCGCAATTGGGGATGCCGTAGAGTTTCATCGGGGTGAGAGGGTTGTGGGTGAAGGCGCAATTGTTGTCTGAAGCGGCGCGCAAGGCAAGGCGCTTTCGCCTTGTGCTATAGTCGCCGCTCCATTCACAACCGGAGAACATGATGTTTTTATCCCTCCCCCGTATTTTGCCGCTCGTTTTGGCATTGACGCTGCCTGCCTATGGTGACAACGAACCTGCGGAAAATACAGAAAACGGTGAATCTGCGACAAACGGAAACGTCGTCATGGATACCGCTCCCACAAATGAACCTGCGGCGAAAAATCCGCTTTCTTTGCCCAAGCAGGATGTCAATGATTTTGACATTTTTGGCGTAAAACTCGGCATGAGCTGGGACGAAGCGCGCGCTGCCATCAAGGATAATTTTCAGATTGGTGACGAGAAAATTGTTGTACTATCTTCCAAAACAAGGCTGCCGCTAAGTGGCAAGTTTGTCCCCGACTATTTTTGGTCAAGAGAGGCTATGAACAGGTAGAAGTGTGGTTTAATTCCAATGCGCTTCATGAAAAGCCGGATGAACTTGCCGTATGGATAATCTCGCATTATTCTTATTACATTAATTGGGATGATTATCTGGAAATGGCGGCAGAGAAATATGGTACTTATGAATATGATGGTTATAATAAAAACATAGGGAAATTCGTCATTTGGTGCAATGCTTGCAATCCTACAAATGTTTCGGACGTACCGCATCTAATTTTTAGGCAGAAATTCACCAACCTGGATATGGAATTAAGGGATGAAGGTTATCAAAAGGCCTTGGAGGAATTTGAAACGCGAAACAAAGGCAAGATACCAAATTCCTGAAATATCCCGCACATCACAAAAACGCCCCGCATTGCGGGGCGTTTGGTTTTTAATGACTCATGTCCCAATCTTGACCCATGCCGGGGCGTGGTCGGAGGGGCGTTCCCAGTGGCGCGGGGCGGTGTCGATGCCTGCCGCGTCCAGTGTTAGCGCGTCGCTGGCAAGGGTCAGGTCGATGCGCAGGCCGATGTTGCGGCGCAGGCCGCCCATGCGATAGTCCCACCAGCTGAATTGTTGGGTGTCCGGGTGCAGCGCGCGGTAAGCGTCTTTGAAGCCGAGCGCGAGGATGTTTTGCAGTGCCTGCCGTTCGGGCGCGGAGCAGAGGATTTGGTCGCGCCATTTGTCGGGGTCGTGGACGTCGAGGTCGGCGGGGGCGATGTTGTAGTCGCCGGTGATGATGAGGCGCGGGTGTTCGCGCTTGAGCTCGTCGATGTAGCGCGTCGCGGCGTCGAGCCAGTGCAGTTTGTAGGTGTATTTTTCATCTCCTACCGCTTTGCCGTTGGGGACGTAGAGGTTGAGGACGCGCACGTCGCCGATGCTGGCAGCGATGGCGCGTGCCTGTTCGTCGGCGTAACCGGGAATGCCGCGCACCACGTCGGTCAGCGGCTCGCGCGCGATGAGGGCGACGCCGTTGTAGGTCTTCTGGCCGTGGGTGGCGATGTGGTAGCCGGCGGCTTCGATGGCGGTGGTGTCCACGGCGGCGTCGGTCTGTTTGAGTTCTTGCAGGCCGAGGATGTCGGGCGCAGTTTCGTGCAGGTATTGCAGGACGTGCGGCAGGCGGACGTTGAGGGAGTTTACGTTCCAACTGGTGATGTGCATGGGCGGGTTTCCGGGTGTCAATTTTTGTCAGTTCGGGTAGAATATTCGCATTAAATCACGGTTTGTTTGGCTTTTTCTATCGGTCTTTCCATGCGCGATTTTCGTTTGTTTTCGTCGCGCCCGCTCGCGGTCGGCGATGTGCTGCCGCTGGATGAGGCGGCGCACCGTCATGTGGGCAAGGTGCTGCGGCTGCGCGTCGGCGCGCCGTTGGTGTTGTTCAATGGCGACGGTTTTGATTATGCGGCGGAGCTGGTGGCGTGCGATCGCCGCGCGTCGCAGGTGCGGATTGTCGCGCGCGAGGCGGCAGGCAATGAGTCGCCGCTGAATCTCACGCTGTTCGCCGCGCTGCTCAAGGGCGAGGCGATGGACCGGGTGGTGCAGAAGGCGGTGGAGCTGGGCGCGAAGCGGATTGTGCCGCTGCGTACCGCGCGCAGTGAGGCGTTGCCTGCCGATGAGCGGCTGGAACGCAAACGCGCGCATTGGCAGGGGATTGTGGTGGCGAGTGCGATGCAGTGCGGCCGCGCCACTTTGCCGCAGGTGGACGGTATTTGTGATTTTGTCGATGTGCTGGACGATGCCCCCGGTCTGCGCTGGATTTTTTCGCCGCATGATGCGCCAGCCGCCAGTCCGCAGGCGGCAGAGGCGGTGAGTGTACTGATTGGCCCGGAGGGCGGTTTTGCGCCGGATGAGGTCTCTGCCGCGGTGAACGCGGGCTGGTTGCCGCAGTCGCTGGGGCCACGGGTGTTGCGCGCCGATACGGCGGCGACGATCGCGCTGGCGCGGGCGCAGGGTTGTTTTGGCGATTTGTCGCGGGAGGCGACGTGCTGTTAAGGGACGATATTCAGATTCCGCTGCATGATCCGGGGCGGATTGTCAAAATCACCGGCGAGGAGAGTATGCTCTACCGCGCCGCGATGTTGCGCGTGTTCAATGTGGTGCGCGTGGTGGTGGTCATGCTGTTTTTGCTCGGTTTTTCGCTCATCGGGGCGGATACGGGGCGGGCGCTGCCGCTGGATCTTGGCGGTACCGGCTGGCTGTCGGCGCTGGTGATTGTCTATGTGCTGGTGATGTCGCTGCATTGGGTGCTGTCGCTGCGCACGCCGGTGGCGGAGCGGCTGTTTTTGAGCAATGCCATCTGGGATATTTTTCTGCTCGGCCTGCTGATTTTCAATTTCGGCCTGCTCAACTATACCAATCTGCTGATGCTCTCCATTTTGAACGCGGTGCTGCTGTCGGCGATGACGCTGACGCTGCGGCAAAGCGTGATTTACGCCATCACCCTGGTGGTGGTCTGGCTGGCGACCGCCGCGCTGTTGCAGGCGATGCCGCAGGTGTCGTGGCATAAAATGGGCGATGTGCCGCCCGCCGAGGGTTTCAGCCGCCTGATTGCCGTCTTTCGCGGCAATGGTATCGCCTGGCTGGAACCGGCGGTGGTCGCCCTCGGCATGGCATTTCTCGCGCTGCTGGTGAGCTACCTCTCCACCCAGGGACGCGACAACCGCATCAACGTCGAACTCAGCCGCCGCTACACCAGCCAGCTGCGCAAGATGAACGACTCCATCATCGAAGATATGCAAAACGGCCTGCTGGTGGTCAGCGGCGACAGCATCATCCTCACCCTCAACCGCCAGGCGCGCACCATCTTCGGCCTGCCCGCGACGGCGAAAGTACCGCGCACCCTCGGCGAACTCCTGCCCGAACTGGCACGGCGCTTTGGCCGCTGGCAGCATATGCGCTTCAACGACAGTCGCACGCTGGACATCGGCAAGGGCAGCTACAGCCTCACCTTCAGCGCGCTCAAATCCGATGACGACATGGCGCTGACCCTGCTGATGCTGGAAAGCATCGACGAAAGCTACCAGCGCGTGCGCGAAACCCGGCTCGCCTCGCTCGGTCGCCTCACCGCAGGCATCGCCCACGAAATCCGCAATCCCTTGAGCTCCGTGCAAAGCGCCGCCGACCTCCTCGAAGAAATGAGCGACGACAACAAAGTCCACTTCCTCACCGACAAAATCCGCAACAACACCCAGCGCATCAACAACATCATCTCCGACATCCTGAACCTCTTCTCCGACAAGCCGCGCAACACCAAACTCATCCCGCTCAACCCCTTCCTCCTCGGCGTCATCAACGAAGCGCGCACCAACGACGAAACCAGCCGCGCCAAAATCCGCACCGACATGGACGCGACCAAAGAATACGCTGTCTTCTTCGACGCCGGCCACCTCGAACAAATCCTGCACAACCTGATGCTCAACGCCGTCAAACACGCCGGGCGCGACGACGTCGAAATCACCGTGCGCACCCGCATCGGCGACGTCGGCCGCTTCCTCTACATCGACATCCAGGACAATGGCCGCGGCGTGGCGGCAGACGACGAAGAAAAAATCTTTGAGCCCTTCTTCAGCAAACGGCACGGCACCGGCCTCGGCCTCTACCTCGTGCGCGAAATGTGCGTCGCCAACCAGGCACAAATCGTTTATGTGCGCAAAGAAATCGGTGCCTGCTTCCGCCTGACGATGGAGCGCTACCTCGCCAACGAAGACGACCCGCACGAAAACGAGCCACACGACAACATCCAGATTCTCTAAAAACCAGGACACCACCATGACCAAAGCACTCATCCTTGACGACGAACGCGACATCTGCGAACTCATCGAAATGAGCCTGATGGGGCAGGACATCACCTGTACCAGCGTCTATACCATCCGCGCCGCCATCAAGGCGCTGAAAGAAGAGCGCTACAGCTTCGTCATCTCCGACATCCGCCTGCCCGACGGCGACGGCCTCGACTTCCTCGCCCACATCCAAAAAAACTACCCCGGCCTGCCAGTGTGCATGATCACCGCCCACGGCAACATGGACACCGCCATCCGCGCCCTCAAACTCGGCGCCTTTGACTTCATCAACAAACCCTTCGACCTCAAACAACTGCGCAACGTCTGCAAAGCCGCGCTCAAAGAAGGCCACGGTCAGCTCGGCGGTGGCAACGCGGGCGGCGCGCCCGCTACCCCCGGCAAAAAAGCGACAGGCGGACAGGGCGGTGGTCGCTCCAGCAGCAAATACGAACTCATCGGCGACGCCGACGTCATGCAAAAAGTACGCGCCATGATCAGCAAAGTCGCGCGCTCCCAGGCCCCCGTCTTCATCCACGGCGAATCCGGTACCGGTAAAGAAGTCGCCGCCCGCTCCATCCACCACCAAAGCAACAGAGCCGAGGGCGCATTCGTCGCGGTGAACTGCGGCGCCATCCCCGAAAACCTCGTCGAAAGCGAATTCTTCGGCTACAAAAAAGGCGCATTCACCGGTGCCAACCAGGACCAGGACGGCCTCTTCGTCGCCGCCAACGGCGGTACCCTCTTCCTCGACGAAGTCGCCGACCTGCCGCTATCCATGCAAGTCAAACTGCTGCGCGCCATCCAGGAGCGCGCCGTGCGCCCCATCGGCGGCGACCGCGAAGAAGCGGTGGACGTGCGCATCATCTCCGCCACCCACCACGACCTCGCCCGCCGCGTCGCCGAAAACAAATTCCGCGAAGACCTCTACTACCGCCTGAACGTCATCGGCCTCACCATGCCGCCCCTGCGCGAACGCGACGGCGACATCGCCATCCTCGCCGCGCACCTGCTCGCCAAACTGGCACGCGACGCGGGCTACCCCGAAGCCCACCTCTCACCGCAAGCGCTGGCCAAACTCGAAGCCTACCCCTTCCCCGGCAACGTGCGCGAACTCGAAAACATCCTCGAACGCGCGCTGACCTTCGTCGAAGGCGACACCATCGAAGCCGACGACATCCACCTCAGCGAAAACCGCATCCCGGCACAACCCGCGCCGCGCGCCGCCGTCGCACCACCGCCGGAACCCGCCACCATCGCCCGCCCGCGCCATCCCGTCGCCAGCGACGACTACCCCGACGAAGCCATTGCCGCCCTCGAACAATACCAGCCGCGGCAAAAAGACGGCACCGCCATCCCGCTGCCGAACGACCTCGAAAACTATATGCAGGGACTGGAGCGCAACCTGCTCATCAAGGCGCTGGAAGACTGCAACTACAACAAAACCAAGGCGGCGGAAAAACTCGGCATCAGCTTCCGCGCCATGCGCTACAAACTGAAAAAACTGGGCATCGACTAAGAACCTGTTCTCAACATCCCGATTATTCACATAAATTTGAATTGCTGCGCCGAATTATCCCCCTCCCCTGCAGGGCGAAGCCCGCAGCGGGGGAGGGTCGGGGTGGGGGGTGAGCGATATTGCTCATGAACTGAAATTCCTTTTTTCAATGGATTTGCTGCCTCACCTCAACCCTCTCTTTCGCAAGCAATGCTTGTCCCACAGGGAGAAGGGAGTATAACGATGGTTCTACCTGCTCCCATTTGCAAGGAAACGGATTTTCCCAAATTCCAAACAGTTATATAGCCATCCACCGAAAGTTTCAGACAAGGCGCGTCGCCGAAGACAGTAC
>NZ_CALJAH010000011.1 GCF_938028185.1 uncultured Cardiobacterium sp.
AGGGTGCCCGGTCAGGCGACGCAACACCGTATGAGGCTTTCGGTGGATGGCTATATAATTGAATCCGGCGTATAGGACAAAAAAGGAGCTCAAAAACGCTGTAAGCCTTATGCTGCAAGGCTTATAGCGTTTTTGAGCCTCCATTTTGTCCTATATGCCCAAAGTTCCAAAAAACGCATACCTTTGTCCGGTTTGGAAAGAGGCTTGTTGCCAAGGTGCGGCGGGGTCGGGTGCCAACCAGCCGCACCAGCGACCGCCCCCGCTGGCGCAAAACCCCGACAAGCGCTATCCTTGCGCCGTTTTTACAACCGGAGTCCCTCATGTACGCCATCCTCATCATCGCCTTCCTCGCGGTTTGCATCATCATCCCGCGTTACTACGCCAACTATCCCTGGGCGTGGGCAATCAGCCTCACCGTCTGGCTCACCGTCGCCCGTGCGCATTTCATCTTCTTCATCGCCCTCTGGCTCATCTGCTGGGCGGCGCGCGAAAAAATCTGGCGCGACACCTATCTCGTCGCACCGATAGAAAATCTGGTCAAGCGCATCCTGCACTAAAAATCTCCCTCCCCTGCAGGGCGAAGCCCGCAGCGGGGGGGGGGGGGGGGGGGTTGAGCGCTGTTGCTGACGACCCCATCTTCTGCTTTTTTAGTGGACTGCTGCCGCTTCAACCAATGCCCTTGAACAACACAGGCCGGACACCCCGGCCTTTTCCATTGATGAAAACCCTGCAAACCACCGCCCACCGCCTTGCCTGGCTGCGCGTGCTGACCCTTGCCGTCGCCGCCTTCGTCTTCAACACCACCGAATTTGTCCCCATCGCGCTGCTCTCCGACATCGGCGCCGGATTTTCCATGAGCGCCGCCGCGACCGGGGTAATGATGACCGTGTACGCCTGGATCGTCTCGCTCGCCTCGCTGCCCTGTATGCTGCTCGTCGCGCGGCGCGAACGGCGCGCCCTGCTGCTCGCCCTCTTTGCCCTCTTTATCGCCAGCCACATCGCCACCGCCCTTGCAGTGAACTTCGCCATGCTGCTCGCCGCCCGCGCCGGGGTGGCGCTGGCGCACGCCATCTTCTGGGCAATCACCTCGGCGCTGGCGGTGCGCCTCGCCCCGCCCGGCAAGGCACAACAGGCCATCGGCTGGGTGGCGATGGGCAGCGCGATGGCAACCGTCCTCGGCCTGCCATTGGGACGCCTCGTCGGCCAGGCATTCGGCTGGCGCGCGACCTTCGCCCTGATTGCCCTCGTCGCGGCGGCGGTGATGGTCGCCGTTTACGCGCTCTTGCCGCGCCTGCCCAGCCGCAACGCCGGCTCCCTGCGCAGCCTGCCGCTTTTGGCACGCCGACCGCGCCTGCTCGGCCTCTACGCCTTCACCGCGCTCATCGTCGCCGCGCATTTCACCGCCTACAGCTACATCGAACCCTTCGCCCGCCACTTCAGCCACCTCAGCGAAGGGGCAACCACCGCGCTGCTGCTGGTGTTCGGCCTCTCCGGCATGACTGCCAGCGTCCTCTTTGCCCGCTACCACGCCCGCCTGCCAATCGCCTTCCTCACCAGCGCCATCGCGCTGCTGCTCGCCGCGCTGCTGCTGTTGCGCCCGCTCGGCGGAACTCCTGCGACGCTGTACGCGCTCGTTTTCTGCTGGGGCATCGGCATCTCCGGCATCAGTCTCTGCCTGATGGTGCGGGTGCTGCACCTCGCGCCGGACGCGACCGACGTCGCCACCGCCATTTTCTCCGGCATCTACAACATCGGCATCGGCGGCGGCGCGCTCATCGGGCAACAGGTGATGCAACACGGCGGCCTGGCGCTGATTGGCATCAGCGGCGCAGTGATTGGCGCGTGCGGCACGGCGCTGTTCGCCTGGACGCAATGGCGTTGGCAAGAAAAAACCGCCTGACGGCGGTTTTTTTCAAGACTTCAGCGAAAATCCCACCATATCGGACGCGGGTGCGGATCAAAGCGGAAATTGCCCGTGAAATGTTTGCGGGTAGCATCATTACCATAGATTTTCAGTTTGCCCGACCGCTCGCGGTGTGCAGCTTGCAGTGCATCCGGCAAATAACGCAAGGGATTGTCTTCCAGATCCAGCGACTCCAGCATGGGCGCTTGCGCCAATGTTGCGGGAACGGTCTCCAGCAGATTCTGGTTCAATTGCAAGTATTTCAGCCGGGGCATGGCACCTGTTTGTGGCGGGAGACTGTTCAGCCGGTTGTTTTCCAGATAAAGCGTATCCAGCATGGATAATCCTGCAATACTGGCAGGCAGGGTTTGCAGCAGATTGTTTTTGAGTTCCAGTGTATTCAGGCGTTGCAAGTCTCCGACAGATTCCGGCAATGCCGTTATTTTGTTGTCTTCCAGATATAAATAGCGCAGATTTTTCAGCTTGCCGATAGTGGCAGGCAAGGCGACAAGCGCGCCATGCCGCAATTCCAGTTCCTCCAGTTGCGTCAATTCACCAATGGTGGACGGCAGACAGGCAATCGGGTTATTGCTGGCATTCAGTGTTCTCAATTTTTGCAAACCGCCGATGCTTTCAGGTAAAGCGGCAAGCTCGTTGTAATTCAGAACCAGGATTTGCAAATTGTGCAGCTTGCCAATGCACGCTGGCAGTGCCGTCAGATGGCAACCTTCCATAAAAAGTATGCGCAAACGGGCAAGGCGGTCAAAATTATCCGGTAGCGCAGTAAAGCGGTTTCTGCCCAGCCATAATTCTTCCAGCGATTCAAAGTGCAATATTTCGGCAGGGAATGACTCGAATCTGTTGTCAGACAGGGTGAGTTTTTGCAAATGTTTGAGCGCTGCCATTTCTGGTGGCAGCCGGGTGAGAAAATTGCGCTGCAAAGATAAGTCTTTCAGCTTGTGGAGTTTGCCGATTTCGGCGGGCAGGCGGGATAATTTGCTTTTGTTCAGTTCCAGCAGGGTCAATTCCTGCAAACCGCCGATTTCAGCGGGCAGGGTATCGAAGCGGTTATCGTCCAGGAACAATTCTTGCAGATTGCGCAATTGCCAGAGTACAGGCGGCACTTCTGCCAGTTGGTTGCCGGAAAGATTGAGTGATGTCAGCTTTTGCAATGCGCCGGTTTCTGCGGGCAGCGACGTCAGCCCGTTGTCTTCCACATCCAGTATTTGCAGATTTTTCAGGCACCCGATTTCTGGCGGCAATGCGGTAATGGTGACATTGTTGCCGAGGTTCAGCGCCCGCAGTTGCGTCAGATTGCCGATTTCCGGCGGCAGGGAAGACAGCCTGCTGCCTTTAATCGTCAGCGTTTGCAAATCTGTCAAATTGCCGATTGCCGCAGGCAATGATTTGAATTTGAGGCGGTCGGGTTCATAATACTCCGGGGCGATTTCCAGATGCTGCAAGCGGGTTAATTGCCCGATGATGGCAGGCAGTGTTTCCATTTCCCTGCAGCGCAGTTCAAGTTTTTGCAGATTGGAGAGTCGTCCGATGGCGGCGGGCAGATGGGTGATTTCGTCAGATGAGAGATACAGCTCTTGCAGGCTGGAGAGTTTACCAATACTTTCCGGCAATGCGGCAAGATGGCGCATTCCCAGCCTGAGTGTTTGCAGCTTTTCAAATCTGCCCATCTTTTCAGGTAGCGTGCGTATGCACTGATTGCCGACAAGCCCGAGATATTGCAGATTTTTGAGTTGGAACACGCCTGCGGGTATTTCGCTCAGGCCGTTGTTGCCCCCCAAAAAGAGCTGTTGCAGTTTATTTAATGCGCCAATTTCGGGCGGAAGGGAAGTCAGCCGGTTATCATCCAGCCCAAGCGTTTTCAATTGTGCCAGTTTGCCGATTTCTGCAGGCAGGGTATTGAGATGGTTTGCGTGCAGCGTCAATATTTCCAGATTCTTGAGCTGCCCGATTTCTGCCGGAATGTTTTCCAGTTGATCAAATACCAGGGTTAATTCCCACAGGGCGGCAAGCTGAAAAATGGCTGCCGGGACAGTGGGCAATTTGCAGCGATTGATGGTGAGCGTGCGCAGGTTTTGCAATTTTGCCAATGCTGCCGGAATGGCGATGACGTGGTCATCCTGATATTCGAGAAAGCGTTTGCAAATATACAGCTCATTCAGGGCGAGCAGGGTCGCTTCATCTTGTGGCAGATAATCGTATGTAGCGTCATTCGTTGCCGCCCTGATTTCCAGCTCAGGGCGGTTGAGTGCTGCACAAAGGGTTGCCGCCCAGTTGCGGTTTGTCTGCATAAAGAAATCCTTTCTTTTGAAATCTCAGGCGGGGAAAACACGCTGCAAATGGGCGCGGTAATCGGCGAGGAAGCGCTCCACCTGCGGGTTTTTCACGACATCGTTGCAGATGAAGGTCGGCAGCGGCTGGATGCCGAGAAATTCGTTCGCCTTGTGGAAATGCAGGTAAACCGCGTCCACCCCCGCGCCGTCGAAGAAATCGCCGGGGCGGGTGAAGGCTTCTATCGGCGCGTTCCAGGTGAGCGAAAGCATATGGCGCTTGCCGTGCAGCAGGCCGCCCGTGCCGTAGCCTTCGGTTGGCGCAGTGCGGTGGCGGCCATCGCTGGCAAACAGTTTGCCGAATCCGGCGGAAAAGACGTGGTCAACATATTCTTTGACAATCCACGGCTCGCCCATCCACCAGCCGGGCATTTGCCAGATGACGGCGTCCATCCACAGGAATTTTTCCACTTCGGCGGCGGCATCGTAGCCGTCGTCAATGACGGTTTCCTGGATGGAGTGGCCGAGGGCAGTGAGGACGTCGCGCGCGTGGGCGTGCAGGGTGTGGTTGAGACGGCCTGCAGATGCGCCAAAGGCTTTGCCGCCGTTAATGAGGAGGATGTTCATGTTTTGCTCCGGTTGGGGTGAGACGGGGATTATAGCGGCGGTGCAAACGGTGGCGGGTTGGTTGTGTCAATGGTGGGGTTCGCCTGCATACCTCGATGTCCATGCAACACTTCAATGCCGAACCTTTCATGATGGTGGGGCAAGCCCCACCCTACGACCGGTCAGCAAATCGCACAACGGTTGAGTCAACTGTGTTCCCCAACCCGTCGGTTGGGGAAACCAAACTCGGTAATTATGCGGTTTACGGCGTGAATTCCTCCGTTTGTTCAAGACTTGCAAGATAGTCCCGCATCCGCGCGTTCAAAATCCGCAGGGTGGGTACTGAGGCGGGTGGCCTGTTTGGTTGACATCAATAT
>NZ_CALJAH010000012.1 GCF_938028185.1 uncultured Cardiobacterium sp.
TTTCTATATCAACTACGGATTTGTTTGAGGCAGCATACATTTTAGGACACCACCCCTTTAATTTAACGCGCACACGCGCCGCCATCGCGCCGTTTTGCATCCCGCATTTTCTGCCGTGATAATGCCCGTTCCCTCAACCACTACCGGCAACCTATGAGCGTCAACAAATACAGCAAACACATCACCCAGGACGACACCCAGCCCGCCGCCCAGGCGATGCTGCACGCCATCGGCCTCTCTGACGACGACCTGCGCAAGCCCATCGTCGGCATCGCCAGCACCGGCTACGAAGGCAACCCCTGCAATATGCACTTAAACGACCTCGCCCGCGAAATCAAAAGCGGCGTGCAGGAAACCGACAGCGTCGGCCTCATTTTCAACACCATCGGCGTCAGCGACGGCATCTCGATGGGGACGCAGGGAATGCGTTACTCGCTGGTCTCGCGCGACGTCATCGCCGATTCCATCGAAACCTTCATGCAGGCGATGTGTTACGACGCGCTCGTCACCGTCGTCGGCTGCGACAAGAATATGCCCGGCGCGCTGATGGCGCAGTTGCGACTGAACCGCCCCTCCATCCTCGTCTATGGCGGCACCATCGCCGCCGGGTATCACAATGGCAAAAAGCTTGACGTCGTCTCTGCCTTTGAGGCGTGGGGACAGAAGGTCGCGGGGACGATAGACGAGGCGGAATACCGCGACGTCATCCATTGCGCCTGCCCCGGCGAAGGCGCCTGCGGCGGGATGTACACCGCCAACACCATGGCGTCCGCGATTGAGGCGCTCGGCATGGCGCTGCCCTACAATTCCTCCAACCCCGCCGCCGGGGCGGAAAAACGGCGCGAATGCCTGCAAGTGGGCAAGGCGCTGCGCTACCTGATGGACAACGACATCCGCCCGCGCGACATCGTCACCCGCAAGGCAGTCGAAAACGCCTTCCGCCTCGCCATCATCCTCGGCGGCTCCACCAACGCCGTGCTGCACTTCCTCGCCATCACCCGCGCCGCCGGTATTCCCTTCACCATCGACGAACTCGCCGCCTTGAGCGAAAGCACGCCGATGCTGGCCGACATGAAACCGAGTGGCCGCTACGTCATGGAAGACGTACACAAAATCGGCGGCGTCCCGGCGGTGATGAAATACCTGCTGGAGCGCGGCATCCTGCACGGCGACTGCATGACCGTCACCGGCAAAACCGTCGCCGAAAACCTCAAAGACGTCCCCGGCCTGCCCGCCGGACAGGACATCATCCAGCCGCTGGAACGCCCCATCAAGGCGACCGGCCACATCCGCATCCTCTACGGCAACCTCGCCAGCGAAGGCGCCGTTGCCAAAATCACCGGCAAAGAAGGCCTCTCCTTCACCGGTCGCGCCAAAGTCTATGAAGGCGAATTTCTCGCCAACGAAGGCATCGCGCGCGGCGAAGTCACCGCAGGCACGGTGGTCGTCATCCGCTACGAAGGGCCGAAAGGCGGCCCCGGTATGCCGGAAATGCTCAAACCGACGTCTGCCATCATGGGCGCGGGGCTGGGCAAAAGCGTGGCGCTGATAACCGATGGCCGCTTCTCCGGCGGCTCGCACGGCTTCGTCGTCGGCCACGTCGCGCCGGAAGCGCAGGAAGGCGGCAACATCGCCCTCGTCGAAGACGGCGACCTCATCACCATCGACGCGGTGAAAAACACCATTGACGTCCATCTCTCCGATGAAGAACTCGCCGCCCGCCGCGCCCGCTGGGTACAGCCGCCGCTGAAGGAAAGCGCGCGCCAGGGCGTGCATTACAAATACGCGCGCACCGTCAGCTCCGCCTCGAAAGGCTGCGTGACCGACGAGTTTTGACGTGCCACCATGATG
>NZ_CALJAH010000013.1 GCF_938028185.1 uncultured Cardiobacterium sp.
CCAAATCCCGCTTGCCCCATTCATAGGCAACGATTTCCCCGCCCGCCTGGTCATAAGCATAAATGAGCCAGACCTTGTTGCGTTTTTTGCCGACAAACGTCCAAAATTCTGCCTTGTCTGAAACTTTCGGTGGATAGTTATAAATAACGAATCATCTTCACCCGCCACCCCGCCCATGAAAAACGCCCCCTCGCTGCGCCTACGCCTGGCCGCCAGCCTCACCGCCGCGACCCTTGCCGTCGCCCTCATCTCCGGCATCACCGCCTGGCTTGCCATCCACAACGAGGCCAACGACTACCAGGACGACATCCTGCGCCAGACCGCGACCCTCATTGACCCGCACAACCCGCCGCGCCGCGCCGACCTCGACGACGACAACCGCATTGACATCGAAGCCGTCGCCCGTACCGGTCGCTATGGCCGCTTCCTCGGCAAAAACCCGCACGACGGCTACCACGACCTGCGCCGCCACGACCGCCACTACCGCGCCTACATCCACACCTACCCCGGCGGCGAACGCCTCGCCCTCATCCAGGACACCGAAAGCCGCGACACCATCGCCAACGCCAGCGCCTGGCATGCCATCGCGCCGCTGTTGCTGCTCGTCCCCATCCTCGCGCTGACCAGCCTCTACACCATCCACCGCGCGCTGCGCCCGGTGCGTCGCCTCAGCCGCGACATCGAAGCGCGCGGCGAAAACGACCTCTCGCCACTCGCCGACAGCGGCGTGCCGCAAGAGTTGCGCGGCATCACCCGCGCCATGAACCGCCTGCTGGCGCGCATCGACAGCACCATCCGCCGCGAACAACGCTTTATAGCGGATGCCGCGCACGAACTACGCACCCCGATGACCGCGCTTACCCTGCAAGCCGAACGCCTCGCGCCGCACCTTGCCGACAACGCCGCCGCACGCGCGCAACTGCACACCCTGCGCGACGGCATCCGCCGCACCAGCGCCCTGCTTGAACAACTGCTGCTGCTCGCCCGCAGTCAACACAGCGAAACCGCCGCCCCCGCCGCGAGCCACGTGCAGGCTGTCTTTCGCCAGGTTATCGAAACCCTGCTGCCGCTTGCCGACGCCAAACAGAGCGACCTCGGCATCGCCAGCGACACCGACGCCACCCTGCCCCTCCCCGCCGCCGAACTCTATACCCTCATCAAAAACCTCGCCGACAACGCGCTGCGCTACAGCCCGCGCGGCAGCCGCATTGACCTTGACCTCGAAACCCGCACTGATGCGACCATCCTCATCGTCGAAGACAACGGCCCCGGCATCGCCGCCGACGAACGCGCGCGCGTGCTCGACCCGTTTTACCGCCAACTCGGCAGCGACGAAGAAGGCACCGGGCTGGGACTCGCCATCGTCAAAACCCTCTGCGACAAATACGGTGCAACCCTCACCCTGCGCGATGCGCTAAGCCATCCGCACGGTCTGCGCGTGGAAATCCGTTTTCCGCGCCAGATACCCTAACTCAAAGGGTCAGGCATAAAAAAACAATAAACACGCCAATCAACCGCCATCAAAAAAGCCACGGCAAAACCGTGGCTTTTCGCAAACCATAGAGAAAGAAAAAATCAGCCCTGGCTCGCCTCATAAGCATCGAGTACGCGCGCCGAATAGACCATAGCCGCCCCGGCATTCATCGCCACGGCGACGCCCAATGCCCCGGCAATCTCTTCGCGGGTACAACCGGCCTTGATTGCCGATTCCACGTGCACGGTAATACAACCATCGCAGCGGGTCGTCACCGCCACCGCCAGCGCAATCAGTTCGCGCGTTTTCAAATCGAGCGGGCTGTCTTCACCCGCCTGGTTCAGCGATTGATAACCCTGCAACGTTTTTGGTTGCAATTTGCCAAAAGCGCCAATGCGATTCTTTAATTTCAGACGATAATTTTTCCAGTCAAGCATAAAAACTCCGATAACAGGTTCAAAGAAAAGAGGCGCGCATTATAAAAACCACGCCGCGTCGCGTTGTCGCAAAAAAACGCTGCGCCGTCTCGCCGCCAAACCTTTGAGGCTTGTCATAAAAGCGCACAAACCCCACCGCTATAATACCCGCGAATCCCACGGAGAATCCCTATGGACAGCATCGACCGCTATCTCGACCTGCTTGACCTGCAAACCCGCATCGAAGTCTATTGCCACCTGCAAGCGCCCTTCCGTATGCCGCACGATGCGGACGAACCCGGCACCGCCTGGTTTCACCTGCTGCTTGAAGGCCGCTGCACCATCGAAGTGAACGGCAAAAAACACGAACTGCAAGCGGGCGATTTCTTCCTCCTCACCGCGGGCAGCCAGCACACCATCTACGCGGGCGAAGGCGACAGCGCCATCAGCGGCGACCGCAAAAACGGCCTGCTACAACTGTGCAACGATGCTGACGGCGAACCGCTGCGGATGCTCTGCGGCATCTACCAAGTGCGTAACCGCGCCGCCACCGCGCTGCTCGCCATCCTGCCCGAACCGCTGCGGGTACCACTCGGCGACATTCCGCAACTGCCCGCCCTTTGCACCCTCATCCATAACGAAGCGCTGGCGCGGCGCGAAGGTAGCGTCAGCATCGTCCGCGCCCTCTGCGAAATCCTGCTGCTGCTCGCCCTGCGCCACATCAGCGACCTGCCGCAACAGCACCGCCTCACCGCGCTCTTTGCCGACCCCGGCCTCGCGCGCGTACTCGCGCACATCCTCGCCAACCCGTTTGCGCCCTGCACCACCGAAGCGCTGGCGGAAATCGCCTGTATGTCGCGCGCCACCTTCGCCCGCAAATTCCAGCAGGCGGCGGGCAGCGGCGTGCAAACCTTCATCCGCGCGCTGAAAATGTCGGCGGCGGCGAAAATGCTGCGCGACAGCAACCGCGCGGTTGGCCGCATCGCCGAAGAAACCGGCTACCAGTCCGAAGCCGCCTTCAACAACGCCTTCAAGGCACAATTCGGCATTACCCCGGCGCGTTATCGCAAGCAGGAGGGGGGAAAAGACGAAACCCGTCAGGATACCCCCTGAAAAATATCCATTTCCCCATCCAGCTTCACGGTATAAACCCGTTCTTGCGGCAACAATTCCCGCGCTGCATCGAGTCGGTTTGCCTGAATAAACACGGATGGATTACCTGTCATAATGGGCATCAATCATATGCCTTAAAGAAACCATAAAATTCCTCCAAAAAACATAAAATATTTACCATAACCAAACAGTAACCGCAAAACCATCCTGCCCCGCTATGATGACTTTTCCATTACCAACCCCCAGGAGTTATCCATGAATATCCGTACCACCTTGCTGGCCGCTGCGTTCGTTTCTGGTGCTGCCATTGCCGCCCCGGTCAAATACGACATCGACCCGACCCATTTCTTTGTGCAAATTGACGTGCCGCATTTGGGCTTCAGCCATATTCCCGGCCTTTTCAAGGAGGTGAGCGGTTCTTATGTTTATGACAGCGATACCGGCGAAATCAAGGATGCCAATGTCGTCGTTAAAATGACTTCGCTTGATACCGGCCACAGCGAACGCGACGAACATTTGCAAAAATATTTGAACAGCGCCAAATTCCCGGAAGCCACCTTCAAATCTACCGGCTGGAAAGACGGGCAATTAAGCGGCGATTTGACCTTTAATGGCCAGACAAAAAGCATCACCGTACCCGTGAGCAAAAATGGCGAGGGCAAAGATCCCTGGGGCGGTTATCGCAGCGGCTTTGAAACCGCCTTTACCCTTAAACCCGCCGATTATGGCGCCAATATTGAAGTCGCCCCGGAAGTCGCCATCAAAGTTTCCGGCGAAGGCATTCAGGCCAAATAAAAGTGCCTGCATAAAAAAACCACGGTTCGCCGTGGTTTTTTTATGGCGCCATGTTGAAACTGTTACCATGCCGCAAATTTCAAGGAGCCATCCCCATGAACATTCGTCATATTCTGTTTGTCGCCGCCCTCTTTTGCACCGCCGCCTTTGCCGCACCCGCTTCGCGGCCACCGGTCGCCGGTTCGTGGCAGTTGCGTTATGCCGAGGAGTTTGACGGTTCAGGCGCGGATTTGCAGCAGCGCGGCTGGATGACTTTGCGCGGCAGCGGCGACGGCTATCGCGCGCCGTTCAACCCCGATTTGGATGACGCCGCCTTTGACAGCCGTTATGCCACCCTGCAAAACGGCAATCTGCGCCTGCGCTGGGCGCCGGTCGCCCTCACCGATGGCGGCAGGTCGTATCCTTACACTGCAGGCATCGCCACGACCGCCACCGGTTTCAGTTTCCGCTATGGTCTGATTGAGGCGCGTATCTGGCTGCCCAGCGCGGCGGGAATTGCGCCGGCGTTCTGGCTGTTGCCGTCGCCGGTGGATTCGGCCTGGCCGCCGGAGGTGGATATTGCCGAGTTTTCAACCACCGAACGCGGCCAGGTGGATGCGCATTTCAATGTGCATTATCGCCAGGGCGGGCGGTTGCGGCAGATTTATGGTTTTCCCGCTTATGGTGAGAATGTGGGCGGCGCTTGGCACATTTATACGCTCGACTGGCGGCCGGACAGCATGACGATGCTGCTCGATGGCCGCACGGTGTATCGCTATACCGGCGCCGGGATTCCTGCTGTGCCGATGTATATTGTTTTCTCCGCCGGGGTGCTGAAGGGGCAGCGGCCGGGCGCGGGAAATATGCTGGTGGATTATGTGCGGGTGTGGCAGTAGTTGTCCGCTGGCTGCGGGGTAGCGCTTGCCCTGCCGCTGATTACGATGGCGAGAAACGCGAACAGCGCAGACCTTACGCCTAGAGCCTGCCATAGGGTGCGCCTTGGCGCACCGTCCCGATAACTTCACGGAAACCTGGCTCGTAGTCAACCGTGTTCCCCAACCGACGGGTTGGGGAACACAGTTGA
>NZ_CALJAH010000014.1 GCF_938028185.1 uncultured Cardiobacterium sp.
CCGCTCCAGTTGGCGACGAGGATGAGGTCAAGGTCGGGCAGTCCTGCCATGGCGGCGCGTTCGCTGGCGGTTTCTTTGTCGCTGTCGGCACCGCTGCGCAGGGCGGCGAGGCGGGCGCTGGTCTGGCGGATGATGCTGCCGAAGGTGTCGTACAGCTCCAGGTTAAGGATTTTTTTGCCGTAGAAGGCGGCGAGCGGGTCGCTGAAGCTCGGCGCGGCGAGCTGGTAGAGGCCGTCATCAACCACGGCGACGTTCACCCAGGTGTCCGCGCCTGCCCCCGGTACGCTGATTTCAACGTCAAGCGGCTGTTCGGGCAGCGGGTTGTCCGGCAGTTTGATTTGCGGCGCAAGACGCAGCGCGGTCAGGTCGGCTCCAAGCCAATGCAGGCCGACGGCGCGGCGGTTGTGGTCGTCGCTTTTTTCGTTCCAGGCGTTAGCGAGCAGCCACACGCCCTGCTCCCAGCCTTCCTGCCACGGGATTTGCAGTTGTGCCTTACCGTTTTTCAGGGTGATGTCGTGGTTGGCGATGATGCGGTCGCGGCTGGCGATTTTGACGCTACCTTTGCCGTCAAACGGTGCTTCGAGGGTGAGGATGGCGGTGTCGCCGGGTTTGTAGGTTTTTTGGTCGCTGGCGAGGGTGACGGTGGAGGGGTTGTTCGTGCCGGGGGTGCCGTACCAGCCACGGGTAATTTCGAGGCTGGCGGCGCTTTCGCGGTCTTTGCCCCGTACTTCGACGACGTAGATGCCGTAATCTAGCGGCAGTTCGATGCTTGCCGGGGTTTTGCCGTCGGCGCTGACGCTACCGCTTTTCACCGGGTGGCGGCTGTCGTTTTTTTCGTAACGCCAGTCGCGCTCGTACCAATACCAGTACCAGTCGCGCTCAACGCGGTAGAGCGTCCACTGGAGTTCGCCGCCTTGCGCCTCGCCCTGGTCATTGACCAGCGCCGCCTGCACGCTGGCATCGCCTTCCTTGAGCGCGACGTAGGGCGCCTTGCGCGGCAGCAGGGTTTCGCTTTCGGCGCCGATGGTGCTGCCATCCGGCGCGGTGAGGGTGGTCATCGCCCACAGTGCCTGCGGGCGGGTGTCGAAGGGGCGCGCGAACGGCACTTCGATGTGGCGCTTGCCGTCGGCGTCGGTATTGGCGGCGGCGATGCGCTGCTCGGCGCTGCGGGCAATGGCTTCGTCGTGGCGGCCAAACTGCCAGCCCGTCCACGCCGGATACGTTTTGGCGAAATCGCCCCGGACGATGCGCCAGACGCCATCGGTCAGCATATTGGCCGCGGGCGCGCCGTAGAGCCAGTCAGCTTTAAGGTCAAACTGCGCGCGTTTGTCATCGGCCTTGACCGTCAGCGCGGTTTCGATTTGCCGCGGGATGACGCTGTCCACGCGGTAGGTTTCATCCACCAGCAGCGTGCCACCCTTGCCGAGGCTGAGGCGGATACGCCAGTCGCCGAGGCGGGCATTGTTGGCAATGGCGCGGCTGTAGCGGTAAGCACCGCTGTCATCGGCGTCAAGCAACTGGCTGTGAACGAGTGCGCCGTCGGGGCGGTTGATTTCCAGCCACAGCGGGCCGTCGTGCCACGCCTTGCCCTCCGGCGTTTTGAACAGCCACAAGGCGTTGAAGGTGTCATGCGGACGGTAAACGCCGCGGTCGTGCCAGCTCCAGTGTTGCAGCGTCTCGTTGGCGACGGGCGCGCCGGAAAGCCCCTTGTCGGAAAGGTCAATGCCCTGCCCGGCCACGCGCAAATAGGCGAGGTGGCCGTCGTGCTGGCTGATGAGGTGGCTCGGCGCGTCCGAACCACTGCCGTTAATCTGCGCGGCGCTGAAGCGGGCGATGCCTTGCAAATCGGTCTTGACCTCGCCAAGGATGCGGTTGTTCTGCGCATAAAGGACGACCGTCTGCCCGGCAACGGGCTGGTTGCTGCGCAAATCGCGCAACTCGGCGAGCAGGCCGTCGCGCGTCTGGTAGGCGGTAAAGCCCTGGTCGGTGACGGTGAAGCTCATAATGGCTTCTTCACCGTAATTCACGTCCTCACCGTCTGCAATTAACACATACATCCCGGTGCGTGCATCCTTGTCCGCCATGTCGGCAAAAGCAATGCGGCTCTGCACGATAGCGTTTGGCTCCGCTTTTGCCGGGGCAAAACTGCCTTCCCAGATTTTGCTGGCATTTTCGGGAAGCCGGAATTGCTCCAATCCCTCGGCACCAAGTCCCGGCGGGGCATCAATAAGCTCACGCATTTTGCTGATGAGATTGGTATCCGGGATTTGCCAGAGGGTAAGTTTGACTTCTTTAACATTACTGCTTTCCAGCGTCAGTGCTGCATCGGCATCGAACACCAGCGTTTTGCCACGATTAACAAATTGCACCATTGGATCGCGGTTGCCGGTATAAACATCTTCTTTTTTTCCTTCACCGCCAATTTCCAGATGATTTTCCGCGGCAAGTGTTGGATCTATATGTACGGTATAGCGGCTATCCCACTCTGCCACATAACAAATATTATTGCCCGCATAACGCGCCTCACTGATTCCGGCAGGCTTGTCTTCATCTTCGGGTTCAATACTGATAAGGCTGCGCCAATCCTGTTGCGGCTCAGGCAGCACGGGATAGCGAAATACAAGACAAACTTGCGGCTTGTCGTTACGCTTTTTATTGACCTCTACATCGTGCAGGTAGAAAGCATATTTATCGCGCAAATATTGGGCATTTTTTTGACCATCACCCACGATTTGCGATTCATCCAGCGGCAGACCATATTTCTTGTGCATATCTTTCGCTTTGGCGAGTGCTTCTTTGACGATTGTATTCTCAAAATCTTCCAGCGACTTGAGCGCAAACGGTACGCTCTCATTGTCGTTGTCCATAATCCGGCCATACAGGGCAACGGTATCTTTGTAATAGTCTGCCAGCGACTGGCTGATTTCCAGCGAGGAGGCACGCAACGCCTTTAGCGCAATTTCCCGGTAGGGGTCGTCCACATCGTTCTTATTAAAATTAACAATGAACTTGTCAAGCAGTTCCTTGCGATGGTACAGGTGGGAAAAATCCTTAATCGGATTGTAGTTTTTGTCCTTGTCGTACATGGCACTTTGCAACCACTGCTCAATATTGGAACCATTCAGCTTGGCCAGCGGCCCGCTGCCGTCCTTCAGAAACTGGTTCAACTCCATTTCCGCCTGCTGACGGGCGGCGGCGAGGGTTTCCTCATTCCAGCGGGCGGTGGCGTGAGCGAGGGAAATGGCGCCAATCATGGCGGCGAGCAGGGCTTTGCGGAACATAACGAACTCCATGTGGTGATAACGATGTGCGGATTTTAGCAAAAACGTCCGGCGGGCGATATGCAATGCCGCCGGGTAGCGGGGCTTGTCACCGTCGCCATAGGGTGCGCTGCGGCGCACCGCTTTTTGCAGCTTACTTTTACCGCCTTTTTTGATGGAAAAGGGCAACTATGATGATGACAGCAAACAGGAACGTCCATTCAATGGCTTCTCTGACGTAGATATTCCATTCAACGCCCATGTGGGGATAAATATGCTTCCAGAAAAGGCGGAATGCGGCAGATAGCAAAAATCCGATCAGAAGACCGGTCAGCAGGGAAAATACGTCATTTTTCATTACTGTCTCCTTGAATCAAAATACGCTTGTCAGCGGACGGGAAGATTGGGGCAAATCCCATAGGTTTATCATTGATGGACGGCGTTAAAAAATGTTGGATGCAGGGCGCGCTTGCTCATCGTTAAAGCGGCGGTGAGGACAAAATGATTTTTCACGCTGCATTATGGATTTTCTTCCGCCTGACTTTTTTCTCTCTTTTTATAAAAGAGTGCCACGACAATGATGACAACAAACAGGAAGGTTAATTCGATGGCATATCGGGTATAGACATTC
>NZ_CALJAH010000015.1 GCF_938028185.1 uncultured Cardiobacterium sp.
TGGGGAGGGGGTGTAGAAAATCCGCGTAGCGACGGCATCCAAAACGAAATGTAAACAGCGCCTAGAACCTGTTCAAATTCCCCCGCCCCTGCAGGGCGAGAATCGCTTCACGCGCTTGTTCGCGAGGCATTCGGGGGTTATTCCACCGTTACCGATTTGGCGAGGTTGCGCGGTTGATCGACGTCGGTGCCTTTGAGCAGGGCGACGTGGTAGGCGAACAGTTGCAGCGGCACGACGAAGGCGATGCTGGCGGTGAGGCTGTCCAGCGCGCCAAGGCGGATGACGGTCGCGCCGGGGAAGTTCGCGGTTTCGACGCGGTCATCGGCGAAGATGATGAGGCGGCCGCCGCGCGCCTGCACGACTTCGAGGTTGCTGCTGATTTTTTCGGCAAGCGCGTCGTGTTTGATAAGCGCAAGGACGGGCATATTTTCATCCACCAGCGCCAGCGGCCCGTGTTTGAGTTCGCCCGCCGGGTGCGCTTCGGCGTGGATGTAGGTCAGTTCTTTCAGTTTGAGCGCGCCTTCGGCGGCGATGGCGTAGTTTTCGCCGCGTCCCAGGTAGAGGCAGCCGTGGCGGTGTTCCAGCGCTTTGGCGGCGGCAGCGATTTGCGGTTCGAGGGCGAGGATGTGTTGCAGCAGACGCGGCAGGTGGTCGAAGGTTTGCAGGTATTCGCGCGCGAAGGGGCGGCCTTGTTCGGCGGCGATGATGGCGTTCACCAGGTGCAGCACGGCGAGCTGGGTAACGAAGGCTTTGGTGGAGGCGACGCCGATTTCCCGCCCGGCGCGGGTGAGGATGGTGTGGTTGGCGGCGCGGGTCAGCGCGCTTTCGGGGACGTTGCAGATGGCGAGGTTGTCGTGGTAGCGCCCGTCCGCTTTGGCTTTTTCGAGGGCGGCGAGGGTGTCGGCGGTTTCACCGGATTGTGAGAGGCTGATAAAGAGGGTGTCCGGTGGCACGGCGACGGGGCGGTAGAGGTATTCGCTGGCGTATTCGACGCTGGCCGGGATGTCGTTCTGCTCGAAGTGGTATTTCATGACGAGGCCGGCGTGGTAGCTGGTGCCGCAGGCGACGATGTGCAGTTGGCGGGTGCGGGCGAGCGCGGCGATGAGTTCGGGGCGGAAGGTGGCGAGTTGCAGTTCGCCGTGCGCAAGGCGGCCTTCGAGGGTGTCGGCGATGGCGCTCGGCTGCTCGAAGATTTCTTTTTGCATGTAGTGTTTGTAGCCGCCTTTGCCGATGAGGTCGCCCGCCTGTTCGCTTTCGTTGATGTCACGCGTGACTTCGGCGCCGCTCGCGTCGTAGATGGTGCAATGGTCGCGGCTGATGCGCGCCAGGTCGTTTTCTTGCAGGGAGATGAAGCGGCGGGTGACGGGCAGCAGCGCGAAGATGTCGGAGGCGGCGAAGTGTTCGCCGATGCCGAGGCCGATGACCATCGGCGAGCCGTGGCGCGCGGCGATGATTTCGTCCGGGCGGTCGGCGGCGATGACGGCGATGGCATACGCTCCGCGCAGGCGGGCGGTGGTGTCGCGCACGGCGCGCAGCAGGTCGTGATGCTCGCGGTAGTGGCGGTCGATGAGGTGGGCGATGGTTTCGGTGTCGGTGCCGGAGGTGAAGGTGTAGCCCGCCGCTTGCAGTTCGTCGCGGATTTCCTGGTGGTTTTCGATGATGCCGTTGTGGACGACGGCGATGTTGTCGCCGCTCATGTGCGGGTGCGCGTTGGCTTCGCTCGGCACGCCGTGGGTCGCCCAGCGGGTATGGGCGATGCCGCTGTGGCCGTGGATATTGGCGGTGTCGGCTTTGGCGACGAGGCTCGCCACTTTGCCGACGGCGCGGCAGCGCTCGATGTTGCCGCCGTGATTGACGGCCAGCCCGGCGGAGTCGTAGCCACGGTATTCGAGGCGTTTCAGGCCTTCCAGCAGGATGGGGACGATGTTGCGTTCGGCTATGCCAGCGACGATGCCACACATGGTTTTTTCCTCTTTGTGTCAATGTTTTATGCCGCCAAGGTCGGCGGGCGTGGCGCGGCAATATAGTGAAGCGGGTAGGGGGTGTCAAATGGCGGCAGGCCGCTGTTTATCGTGTTGCGGAAATGGCTTATGATGCGCGCGTCTTCTTAGTTATTGATGGAGTTTGCCCATGTTCTTTGATTTTTTCAGACGTCTGTTTCGTGGTGCGCCTGCCGCAGGGGCGCAGCACCATGACGGGGTGCAGACGGTGTTTGTCGCCTGCGAAACGGGCGTGGGTTCGGGCGTAACCGGTGCCAGTCTGCTGCGCAAGAAATTGCAGGACGCGCAACTAGATATTGAGGTCAGGAATTGTGCCATCAATGATTTGCCGGAAGACGCGCGGCTGGTCATCACCCATCAGGATTTGACGGAGCGCGCCAGGGTGCTGCGTCCGGGAGCGGAACATCTTTCGCTGCGCAGTTTTCTGGATCGTGCCTTTTATGATCAACTGGTTGTCCGGCTGAAGGCTGGTTATCAGCCAGCTGCTACGGATAATCGCGCGCGAAATCCGGCGACGCCGCTATATGTGTTCGGTATCGAGCAGATTTTTCTTGACCGCCGCGCGCTCACCAAGGAGGAAGCCATCCGCTTCGCCGGGCGCAAGCTGGTGGAAGGCGGCTTTGTTACCCCGGATTATGTGGATGCAATGCTTGTCCGCGAAAACGACAGTTCTACCTATCTTGGCGAAGGTATCGCCATTCCGCATGGCACGCTGGTCGCCAAGGACGCGGTGCTGAAAACAGGTATCGTCTTTTGCCAGTACCCGCAGGGCGTCAATTTCTCCGATAACGATGAAGAAAAGGCGCATATCGTCATCGGCATCGCCGCACGGAACAACGAACACATCGGCGTCATCGCCGCACTCACCCGCGCGCTTGACAGCGAAGCCGACATCGAAATGCTGAAAAATACCAGCGACCCGCAGGCGGTGCTGGACATCCTGAGTCGGTGAGCAACCTTATGAAAGCATTGCATTTTGGCGGAGGCCATATCGGTCGCGGTTTTATCGGCAAAAAGCTCGCCCGGGCGGGTTATGAAGTCACCTTTGCCGACATCAATCCTGCGGTGATTGACGCGCTCAACCGGCAGCGCCATTACACCGTACACGTCGTCGGTGAAGATATGGCGCATCACGAAACGGTACAAAACGTGCGCGGCATCAATTCCGGCGACGAGGCTGCCGTGCGTGCCGAAATCCGCGATGCAGCGCTCATCACCACTGCCGTCAGCCCGTCCGTGCTGGAAATCCTTGCGCCGCTGCTTGCCCGCGCATTGGTGGCGCGTTACCGCGCGGGCGGCGCACCGCTTAACCTTATCGCCTGCGAAAAAATGCCGCGCAGCAGCAGTTTTCTCAAAGAAAAAGTATTAGCCGCCGCCGGCGAAGACGCGGCATTGATAGATGCCAACACCGGCTTTGTTGATTGCGCGGTCGATCGCCTCGTGCCGCCGGGGCGGGACGACCCTGCCGATTTGCTCGCTGTTACCGTCGAAGCCTATAGCGAATGGTTGGTGGACAGTACCCAGTTCAAGGGTGCGTTACCCGGCATCGCCGACATGATTGCCACCGACCGGCTGGATGTTTTCAGCGAACGCCGCCGACTGACCCTGGATACCGGACGCAGTACCCTCGCGTACCTCGGTAAACGGGCGGGCAAAAACACCGTCGGCGCAGCAATGCAGGACGACGCCATCCGCCAGGCGGCAGAAGCGGCAATGAAAGAAAGCGGCGCAGTACTCATCCGCCGTTACAACCTCGATCCCGCATCGCACCGCGCCTACATTGACAAAATCCTCAAACGCTTCGCCAGCCCCTATCTGCACGATGCCGTTGACCATGCCGCCCGCGAACCGCTGCGCAAATTGCGGGCGCAAGAACGCTTCATTCAACCGCTGAATGGGATGCTGGAATACGGCCTGCCGCATGACGCCACCGTGCGCGCCATCGCCGCCACCCTGCATTACCACAACGCCGATGATCCGCAGGCGGTCGAAATGCAATACTACCTGCACGCGCACGGTGTTGCTGCGACGCTTGCCCAATACAGTGACTTCACCGACGCGGTAGTCGTTGCCGAAATCGAAGCCGCGTATCAAACGCTATAAAGCGGATTTCACAAACAAAAATTATCCACCTGTGCGGTGGATAATTTTTTACGCGAAAAGAGGTGAAAAAGACTTGCCCGTCACGAAAAAATCACTATAATGCGCGCTTCTTCCACCGGCGGGTGCTTAGCTCAATTGGTAGAGCATCGCCCTTACAAGGCGAGGGTTATAGGTTCGAGTCCTATAGTACCCACCATCGCGGAGTGGTAGTTCAGTCGGTTAGAATACCTGCCTGTCACGCAGGGGGTCGCGGGTTCGAGTCCCGTCCATTC
>NZ_CALJAH010000016.1 GCF_938028185.1 uncultured Cardiobacterium sp.
GACCCTCCCCCACACAGGGGGAGGGGGCATATCGGCGGTTTTCTGTTCTGTGGTTCACGACACAAATACGCTAAACAGGTTTATTTCAAAATACAGATACGATAGCTGGGTTGGTGTATGTATGACGGTTTTGGAAATGTATGGTTGCGCTAGAGATGACTGGCGTGCATCGGCGTAATGTTACGAACGCTACCCCCACCCCAGCCCTCCCCCGCTGCGGGTGCTGGCGCACCCTGCGAGGGAGGGAGCCGACCTGTGTATGTTTGTAGGGCGGCTTCACCTAATCCAATCTGAGACGTTTGCTTTTCCAGCATTGCGGCATTTTGGTGGGGCAAGCCCCACCCTGCAATTAGCCGCTCAATTGCGCCGCAGTTCGGCGATGGTGTTGATGAAGGCTTCCACGTCCTGAAAGCTCAGGTAAACCGAGGCGAAGCGGATGTAGGCGACGTGGTCGATGTCTTTCAGCCCCGCCATCACCCATTCGCCGATGCGGCGCGAGGCGACTTCGCGGTCGCCGCTGATGCGCAGGCGGTTTTCGATGTCTTCTATCAACTGGTTGATTTTGTTGACGCTTACCGGCCGTTTTTCAATCGCCCGCAGCAGGCCGTTGCGCAGTTTCTCCGCCGAGAACGCCTGCCGCTCGCCGTTTTGTTTGATGACCATCGGCAGCGAGATTTCTGCCGTTTCGTAGGTGGTGAAGCGGGTGGCGCAGGCGGGGTTGGTGCATTCGCGACGGCGGCGGATTTTGCTGCCGTCGCTCAAGAGGCGCGAGTCGATGACGCGGGTGTCCGGCCGGTGGCAGATGGGGCAATGCAAGGGTCGCGCTCCGCTCCGTTAGCCGTACACCGGGAATTCGGCGCAGAGTTTGCTCACTTTTTCGCGCACGGCGAGGATGACTTCTTCGTTGTCGATGTCGTCGAGGATGTCGCAAATCCAGGTGGCAACCAGTTTGGCTTCTGCCTGTTTGAAGCCGCGCGTGGTGATGGCGGGCGTGCCGATGCGGATGCCGCTCGCGACCGAGGCCGGTTGCGGGTCGTCCGGCACCGCGTTTTTGTTGACGGTGATGTAGGCGCGGCTGAGTGCGGCGTCGGCGGCGCGGCCGGTGAGGTTTTTGTTGACGAGGTTAATCAGCATCAGGTGGTTCTTGGTACCGCCGGAGACGAGTTCGTAGCCGCGCGCGAGGAAGACTTTCGCCATCGCCTTGGCGTTGTCCAGCACCTGCTCCTGGTATTTGGTGAAGGCAGGGTCAAGCGCTTCGAGGAAGGCGACCGCTTTCGCCGCAATCACCTGCATCAGCGGCCCGCCCTGGATGCCGGGAAAGATGGCAGAGTTGAGTTTTTTCTCCAGCGCTTCGTTGGCGCGGGCGAGGATCAGCCCGCCGCGCGGCCCACGCAGGGTTTTGTGGGTGGTGGAGGTGACGACGTCGGCAATCGGTACCGGGTTCGGCGCAAGCCCCGTGGCGACGAGGCCGGCGATGTGCGCCATATCGACCATCAGATAGGCACCGACGCTGTCGGCAATTTCGCGGAAGCGCTGCAAATCCAGCACCTGCGAGTAGGCGGAAAATCCGGCAATAATCAGCTTCGGCTTGTGTTCGCTGGCGATGCGCTGCATCGCATCATAATCAATCAGCCCGGTTTTCAGGTCGAGGCCGTAATGCACGGCGTTATAAAGGATGCCGGAGGAGCTCACCGGCGAGCCGTGCGTGAGGTGGCCGCCGTGGCCAAGATCCATACCCATGATGGTGTCGCCCGCTTTCAAAAGCGCAAGGAAGACGGCGGCGTTGGCCTGCGAACCGGAGTGCGGCTGCACGTTGGCATAATCGGCGCCAAACAGCGTCTTGGCGCGCTCAATCGCCAATTGCTCAACAATATCAACATTTTCGCAGCCGCCGTAATAGCGCTTGCCCGGATAACCTTCAGCGTACTTGTTAGTCAGGCAGGTGCCCTGTGCTTCCATGACGCGCGGACTGGCGTAGTTCTCGGAAGCGATCAGTTCGATGTGAGTTTCCTGGCGTTGCGCCTCGTTGCGGATGGCGGCGGCCAGTTCATCATCAAAGCCCGCGATGGTCATATCTTTACTAAACATGGGGATATATTAAGGTAGGAATTGAGGCGGGCTATGGTATCGCCTTCCGCATAACGGGGCAACTGCGCGACGGCGAAGCAAAATCCTGCGACACCGCGCCATTGCCCGCTTTTCGCCCGCCCCGTAACATTGCCCGCCTTTTCAACAACCCACGGAGACCCTTCATGCTTAAAAAACTCGTCCTCGGCAGCCTGCTCGCCGCCGCCTCCCTCGCCGCTTCCGCCGAACCATACCTGATTGACGTGCGCAGCCCGGAAGAATTTGCCGAAGCGCACGCCGACGGCGCGATTAACATCCCGGTCGATGAAGTCTCGCAAAAAATCAGCGAGATCACCCAAGACCACGACGCCGACATTTACGTTTACTGCCGCAGCGGCCGCCGCGCCGGTGTCGCGCAACAGGTGCTGAACGGCATGGGCTATCGCAAAGTCACCAACCTCGGCACCCTCGCCGACGCGCAGGCGTTTGTGGCGAAGGAAAAGGAGGCCAGCGCGAAGGAAGCCGCGCCCGCCGCGCCGTGATTCGCCCTTTGTGAAAAAACCGCCTGCGGGCGGTTTTTTTTATGGGCGTCGCGCTTTGGTTTTATCCCGCTGTGGCGGGAGCGCGTCACGGTTGCGCCGCGTTGTCCGCTTGCCAGCCTTGTTCAAAGGCGGCAATGGCGGTGGCTGTGGCATCGGGCGGGCTTGCGAATGCGCGCAGGCGGGTGGCGATGTCGCTGTGGTCTGCCGCCTGGGTGCTCGGTGCCAATAGTGCTTCGCTGCGCGCGACGGCATCGTCCGTGTTTTGCAGGGCGTGATTGAGTGCGGCGGTGTAGCAACCGAGGGTACGCGCGTTGCGGTAGTCGTTGCTGCTGTCGTTGAAGCGGGCGCTGGCGTCGCCTTTGCCGTCTTCGCCACGGGCGAGTTGGGCGAGGTGTTGTGCCAATGGTGCGGTGTTGTTCTGCGCCAGCAGGGTGTGGCTCCAAAGGGTGAGGGTTTGCCGGCCATCTGCGGTTTCGCAGAGGAGGGCGATGACGGCGTTGCCGTTGACCTGCATCGCGGCGGTGATGTGTACCGCCTGCGCGGTGTCGCCCGCAGCGAGTTTGGCGGCGTGTTTGCTGATGAAATCGCGGCGCGATTGGGCATCGGCATCCAGGCTGTCGGTAGCGTGGGCGGTGGCGCAGGCGAGGAGGAGGGCGAGGATTCTTTTCATGTTTTTGGGCGGGTGGTGCGTCATGTGTTCGGCGTTAATGGTGGGGCAAGCCCCACCCTGCACGGGTTATTTGCCGTGGCGTTTGTCCCACCAGGTGCAGAGGTTGGCGACCAGCGCGCCGCTGATATTGTGCCAGACGCTGAAGATGGCGCTCGGCAGTGCCGCTTCCGGGCTGAAGTATTTTGTGCCGAGGGTGGCACCGAGCGCGCTGTTTTGCATGCCGACTTCGATCATGACAGCGCGGCACTGGGCGCTGTTCATTCCGGCGAGGCGGGCGGCGAGCAGGCCAAGCAGGTAGCCGAGGAGGTTGTGCAGGATGACAACGGCGAAGATGATCATGCCGCTTTTTGCAATCGCCCCTTTGCTCAGCGCGACGACGCTGGCGAGAATCAGGACGATGCAGATGACGGAAATGAGCGGCAGGGCGTCGCGCAGCACTTGCAGGTGTTTGTCGAAGTAGCGGTTGATGAGGACGCCGGCGATGATCGGCAGCAGCACCATTTCGATGATGGAGAGCATCATCGCGCCGACGGCGATGTCCACGGTCTTGTGCGCGTAGAGTTCGAGCAGGAGCGGCGTCAGGAACGGTGCGAGCAGGGTGGAGCAGGCGGTGATGGTGACGCTCAAGGCGACATCGCCGCGCGCGAGGTAGGTCATGACGTTGCTGGCGGTGCCGCCGGGACAGCAGCCGACGAGGATGACGCCGAGCGCGACCATCGGGTCAAGGCTGAAGATGTTTACTAAAAGGACGGCGAGCAGCGGCATGATGAGGAACTGGGCGACAACGCCGAGCAGTACCTGCATCGGGCGGCGGAAGATTTCGGCGAAGTCGCGGGCGCGCAGGGTCAGCCCCATGCCGAACATGATGATGCCGAGCGCGTAGGGAATGGCGGGCTTGAAGGGGATGAAAACCGGCGCGGCGGCGTAACCGGCGATGGCGAAGACGATCGCCCAAAGGGCGAAGGTCTGGCCGATGAAGGTGGATAGTTGGCGCAAGCGCTGCATGGGAACCTCTCTGTGAATTTTTTGAAAGGGTGCTATCCTAGCGGTTTTCTGCCCCGTGATGTTGTCTGCCATGTCCATTGCTCCTGAATCCATTGTTACGTTTCTTGATTTTTTTGGTGTTTTTTCCAGCGCCGTCGCCGCTACCGTACTCGCCAAGCGGCAGCATTTTGATATTTTCGGCGCGGTGATGATTGCCTTTGTTGCCTCCATCGGCGGCGGTACCACCCGCGATTTGTTGCTGAACCGCCATCCGTTGTTCTGGCTGAAGGATTTGGATTATGCCTGGACGATTACCATCACTTCGATTTTTACCCAGGTTTTTTATTATCAGTTTGAGCGGTTGGACAAACCTTTCCGCTGGTTTGACGCGCTGGCATTGGCGACGTTTACCGTCATTGGCATTGAAGTCGGGCAGATGCGCGGCGCAACCGCGCCGGTATCGGTATTGATGGGCGTGGTGACGGCGATTATGGGCGGGATTCTGCGCGATATTGTCTGTCGCCAGGTGCCGCTATTGTTGCAAAAGGAAGTGTATTTGTCGGCGGCATTGGTCGGCGGCGTGTTTTATTTCATTCTGATGCATTTTGGCGTCGGTTTGTGGACGCGCGATTTGTTGACCTTGTTATTGGTACTCACCATTCGCGCCTGCGCCATTATTTATAATTGGAATTTGCCGGATATCGCCATTCGGCGACGGCATTAAACGGACGAGGAAAAAGCGGGGTGCAAGCCCCGCTTTTTCTATGGCGTCGTCATTAGCGAATCAGCCCGCGTTTGCCGGTGTTTTCAAGGAATTCGGCGATGCGCCGTGCCGGGGCAGATTCGCTGGCGAGCGCGTTGATTTTGTCGCGTGCTTCGTCCAGCAGCAGGTTTTCGCGGTAAAGGTGGTGATGGCAGCGCTTGATGGCGGCGATGTCTTCCGCGCTGAAATGGTGGCGTTTCAGCCCTTCGAGGTTGATGCCGGCGATGCGCGCGGGCGATTCGACCACGAGCGAGTAGGGCGGCACGTTCTGTTTGACGCCGGCGCAGTAGCCGACCATGGTGTAGGCACCGATGCGTACGAACTGGTACACCATCGCCGCCCCGCCCATGACGACGTGGTCTTCGATGTGGACGTGTCCGGCGAGGATGACGTTGTTGGCGAAGGTGGTGTCGTTGCCGATGACGCAGTCATGCGCGAGGTGGACGTAGGCCATAATCCAGTTGCCGTCGCCGAGGACGGTCTTGCCGATGTCCTGCACCGTGCCACGGTTGAAGGTGACGAATTCGCGAATGGTGTTGTTGTCGCCGATTTCGAGGGTGGTGTCTTCGCCGCCGTATTTTTTGTCCTGCGGGATGGCGCCGAGCGAGGCGAAGGAAAAAATATGGTTGTTTTGGCCGATGCGCGTCGGCCCTTCGATAACGACGTGCGGCGCGATGGTGGTGCCGCGCCCGATTTGCACGCCCGCGCCGATGACGCTGTAGGCGCCGACGCTGACGTCGCTATCAAGTTCGGCCTTGGGGTCGATGAGGGCGGTGGGGTGAATCATGATTTTCTCCTGTTGTGTGAGCAGGTTATCCAGCGCGGCGGGAAAAAGCCGCATGAACGGTGCAGAATGTACCGTGTTCATGGCGACATTGCAAGGCGCATTCGTCGCAACAAACTGATTAAAAAGCATTTTATAAAAACAACCGTGCCAGCATGACGCGGACGAATGCCTGTCAAACATTACAAAAGCCTTACCCTTTCATGATGGCAGGAAAATTGCTAGTCTTGACAACAGAAAAACGCAACCCCGGAACCATCCGTGTCCCCTCAAATCACCCTTGAAATCCGCAACAGCAGCGGCAACGTCCTCGCGCAATACCCGCTGGACAGTGCCAGCAGCCCGCATATCGCCGCCGTCGATGGCGCGTACTACCAGATTGGCGACGCCGCGACCGGCACCGCCCCGGCGAACCTCACCACCGCGCGCGCGGGCGACGACCTCTATCTCTACCTGGACGGCGACAGCCGCCCCGCACTCGTCATCGACCATTACTACAGCCAGGGACAGGGCGCGCTGGTCGGGGTGCAGGCGGACGGCAGCCTCACCAGCTACCCGGTTGCCACCGCCCCCGAACACGCGCTTGCCAGCGAAATCGTCACCGAACAACCCCTTGGCGCCGACCAGCCTGCGCTGGCACCGCTCGGTGTGCTCGGCGCCGTCGGCCTTGTTGCCGGAGCCATCGGCATCAGCCGTGACCACGGTTACAAAGGCGAACAACCGCAGCCGTCGCCGAATCCGCAGCCGTCGCCGAATCCGCAGCCGTCGCCGAATC
>NZ_CALJAH010000017.1 GCF_938028185.1 uncultured Cardiobacterium sp.
CTGTTACCACCACCAACAACGTCGCCATCGGCGAGCGTACACGCGCCAGCGGTGGCAACGCCATTGCCATTGGTGCCAGGGGAACCAAAGCCGAAGGACTGGCAGCGATTGCCCTCGGCGTGGGTGCAGACGCCAAAGGACAAAACGGCGTTGCCGCCGGGCAAAACACCGTGGCAAGCGCGTCGGGCACGGTTGCCATTGGCGGCTCCGCCAATGCGGGCAATGGCGCCACCGCCAGCAGCGTGCAGGCGGTCGCCATCGGCCAATTAAGCAAGGCAAGCGGCAACAAAACCACCGCCCTCGGCGCGGAAGCCAACGCCAGCGGACTCAATTCGACCGCGCTCGGCACCGGCGCCAGCACCGCCGGGGGATTGGGCGGCCTGAATGCCGTTGCCGTCGGCGCGAAAGCCAGCGCCAACGCGGGTAGCACCACCGCCGTCGGTGCGGCGGCGCAGGCGAGCGGCGTCAATGCCGCCGCCTTTGGCGCGGGCGCGCAGGCGGGAACGAAAGGCACGGCGGTGGGCTACAACGCGGTCGTGACCCACAACGGCGCGATTGCCCTCGGCGCGGATTCCGTCAGCACTGCCACCTTTGGCGCGGTTCCCAACGCCACCATCAACGGCATCACCTATGGCAACTTCGCCGCCGCCAACGTCAATGCCACCGTCAGCGTCGGCAGCGCGGGCAACGAACGCGCCATCACCAACGTTGGCGCCGGGCGCATCAATGCCAACAGCACCGATGCCATCAACGGCAGCCAGCTTTATGCCATTGGCAACGGCCTGCAAAACCAGATTACCGCCAACAAAACCCACTACTACAGCGTCAATGACGGCGACACCCGTGGCAGCAACTACAACAACGACGGCGCGCGCGGCAAAAACTCGCTTGCCGCAGGCATCAATGCCAGGGCGGGCAGCAGCAACTCGGTGGCGATGGGCGATGGTGCGGATACGGGCAACGGCGTCAATAGCAATATCAAAGGACTGAATACCGCCATTGGCAGCAACGCCAAAATCGGCGCCAACGGCAAAATCAGCTGGGAAGCGACCGCTATCGGTGCCGATACCGTAGCGGAGGGCGTGCGCACCACCGCCGTCGGCTATGGCGCCAGCGCGACCGAATACTATGCCACCGCCCTCGGTTACAAAAGCAGCGCGCCGGAATGGCACGCGCTTGCCATTGGTAGCCAAGCGACCGTCGCGCCTACTGCGACCACCGATGTTGCCGCGGCACAGGCGATTACCACCAACCTAACCAACGTCAGCGACGCTTCCAAATCAGCGGCAGCGGTCGCCATCGGTCGCCAGGCAACCGCCGCTGGCTATGGCGCGATTGCGCAGGGTCTCAATGCCCAGGCGACCACCGCTTACGCCACCACCATCGGCGCCAATGCCCGCGCCGAACGCATCGGCAGCGTCGCCCTCGGCGCCGACAGCGCCGCCAAGGCAGAATCCAGCATCGCCTTGGGGCGCAACAGCGTTGCCGACCGTGAAAAGGGTGCGACGGGTGTTGACCCGTTGGGTGCGAAGGGTACGGCTACCGATGCTTCCGTGTGGCAGGCGACCGCAGGTGCGGTTTCCGTCGGTAATGCGGCGACCAAAACCACGCGGCAAATCACCAACCTTGCCGCAGGCTCGGAAGACAGCGATGCGGTCAACGTCGCGCAATTAAAAGCGGCGGGATTCAATCTGGCGGTATCACAAAGCGGCGGTACTTCCACCGACAACACCGCGGACGCCGCCGACAAAAAAATCAACAACGGTAAAACGCTGACCCTGGACGCGGGCAACGGTATCAACCTGCAACAGAACGGCGGCAAAATCACCATTGCCACCAATGCGCAGGCGATTACCAATAGCGCGCAACTGCCGGTGGTTTATACCAAGGCCGACGGCAGCAAGGTTTACAAGCGCGGCGACAAATTCTATGACGCGCCCGTCGGCGGCAATGAGGTTGTCGCAGCGGATGTGATTGCCTCAATGCAAAACGCTGCAGGTTCAAGCACCGTGCCGACCGTGCTTGCCAACGTCGCCAGTAACTTTGCCGATACCGCCACTGCGACAAGCAATCCGGCAAACAATGCGCGCGGTGATTTCGCGAATAAAGGCAATCGCGCGGCGACGGTCAATGACGTACTCAATGCCGGATTTAATGTGCAGGGCAATGGCGCGGCAAAAGATTTCGTTACCCACGGCGATACCATCAATTTTGCCAACGGGCGCGGCACGGTTGCCAATGTTGAAAGCCAAAACGGCGTAACCACGGTGAAATTCGACACGCCGCTGGAATATGTCGGCGGTACGCCAACCGCACCGGCAACCAATGCCGTCAAACTGGTTGGCGGCGATGCCAGCCAGCCCGTTGCCTTGCAGAATGTTGCCGCAGGAACCAACGACACCGATGCGGTAAACGTATCGCAGCTCAACGCGGTAAAAACGACTGCCAACAAAGGATTCAAGATTGCCGGGAATAGTAAAGCCAACGGAATCACGATGGATAACGAAACCATCAAGCCGGATGAAACGCTGACGGTAAAAGGTACGGGTACGGGTACGTTTGCAACCGACTACAACAGCGACAATATTCAGACCCAGGTCAGCGGCGACGGCACGATTACCATCGGCCTGAAAAAAGATATTGCGGTAAACAGCGTAACCGCCACCGATGGCACCAACACCACCGTAACCCGCCCCACCGGCACCGTTACCAGCGATGGCACAGGCAACACCACGGCCACCACCGCCAACGGCGTAAAAGCCACCGATACCAACGGCAACACCACCTCGCTCACCCAAACCGGCATCACCACCACCGACAGCGCAGGCAACACCACCGCCGTAAACAGCGGCGGCGTTACTATCAGCAAACCGGGCAAAAACGTAGTGAGTCTGACTGGCGACGGTCTGAATAATGGCGGCAATAAAATTACCAACGTCGCCAAAGGTGAGGCAGATACCGATGCGGTGAATGTCAGCCAATTAAATGCCGCTGCCAAAGCCGCCAAAACCGAAGTTAAATCTGCTGATGGTTCGGTTACGGTAACAGCCAATACGCCTACACCGGGTAATCCGACGGTATATGACTTGTCCGTCAATACTGACGGCACCACCATTACCAAAGATGCCAATGGCAAAATAAAGGCCAATACCACCGCGCTCAATCCCGGTACGGGTAATGATTTGGGCAAAGTCATTGTGCCGCCTGCCATCCCGGCAACACCAACGACACCTGCCGTGGATTACAGCGGCAGATTGATGACCGCAGGCGATATTGCCAGCGCCATTAACCATTCCGGTTTTGTGCTGACAACCGACAATACCGGCGGCGGCACCAATACCGGCAAAAGCGATGAGCTGATTAATCCCGGCAAAAAAGTCACCATTGATGCCGGGAAAAATATTGACATCAAGCAAGAGGGCAGCAAAGTCACGGTTGCCACCAAAGACGAAGTGGCATTCAAGCAGGTCACTATTGGCGATGCAGGCAATAATACGGTATTGACCAGCACCGCGGACGGCCTCGATGTCGGCGGCGACAAAATCACCAATGTTGCTGCCGGAACGAAAGACAGCGATGCGGTCAATGTCAAACAATTGAAAGCCGCCAAAACCGAAGTAAAAGCAGGCACCAACATCGCCAGCGTTGATAAAACGCAAGCGAATGATGGCCACGATATTTACACCGTCAATGCCAAAGGGACGACCGTCTCCGGTGCGGGCGATGTCATCGTCACCGCGACCAACAGCGGCGACAACGTCACCAACTACCAGGTGAGCCTCTCCGGCGGCGTCAAGCAGGACATCGGCAAGGGCGTGCAGGCCTATGACATCGTGACCACGCAGGGCATCCGCTTTGGCGGCGACACCGGCGTGACCAACGTGCATAAACTGGGCGACACCATGATGATTATGGGCGACCAAAACGTGAAAACCGCCGCCGATGTGGACGGCATCCATATGCGCCTCAACCCGGACGTAAACGTCAATAGCGTCACCACCGGTGATACCAAAATGAATGACGAAGGCGTTGCCATCAAGAATGGCCCGGCGCTGACCAAACAGGGTATCAACGCGGGTAATCTGCCGATACGCAACGTCGCACCGGGGCGCATCGCGCCGGACAGCCGCGACGCGGTCAATGGTGCGCAGCTGCACGCGCTGGGGCGTTACGTCGATAACGTGGACAAACGCGCGAAAGCTGGCACCGCCTCGGCGATTGCCACCGCGGGCTTGCCGCAGGCGTACCGGCCGGGGGCGAGCATGGTCGCTGCCGCCGGCGGTTACTACGACGGACAAAGCGCGGTCGCCATCGGCGTCTCCACCATCAGCGACAACGGTCGTTGGGTCATCAAGGGCGCGGCGAACGTGAACAGCAAAGAAGCGGGCGCAACCATCGGCATCGGTTATCAGTGGTAAGCCAGACTACTCCTCCTCCTGTGGGGGAGGGCAGGGGTGGGGGCAGCAAACCTCTCGCAGAGCGGCAAACCCCAACCTTGTTTACATACACATCGAGCGCTCAAGTGTATGTAAATCACCCGCCGCCCGCCGCCGCAGGCGCGCCGTCCACCACCCGCACCACATCGCCGTCCTGCAAAAAACTGCCGCCGCGCAGCACAAACCGCGCGCCTTGCGGCAACCCGTCCAGCACCACGACGCGGTCGCCGAGCCGTTCGCCGAGAGTGAGCGCCTGCCTGCGCACGCGGTTATCCGCCTCCACCAGCACCACAAAATCATGACCATCCTCGCGCACCAGCGCCGCCGCCGGAATCGTCCACACCTCCTCCTTGCCGAGCAAAAACCGTCCGCGCAACAACAAATTGGCGCGCAAATCCGCATGACTGTCGAGCGCGACCCGTACCACCCCCCGCCGCGACTGCGCGTCCGCATCCGGCGCGAACAGCCGCACCCGGCCGCCGACCTCCGCCGCACCGACCGTGACCCGCGCGGGCGTGCCAACCTTCAGCCGTTGCCCGTCCTCCGGCGACACCTGCGCCTGCCACTCCAGCGCGCCATCGACCTGCAACACAAACAGCGGCGAACCAATCCCCGCCGTCATCCCGACCTGCGCCGGACGGCTGACCACCACCCCGGCGACCGGTGCGCGCACCTCCGCATAACCGAGGCGCAACTGCGCCAGCTTGCGCGCCGCCACCGCGCCATCCAGCACCGCCTGCGCCTCGCGCTGCGCCGATGCCGACTGCTCCGAATCACTGACGCTGACCACGCGCTCCTGCACCAGCTTGCCCGTCCGTGCCGCATTGCGCTTCGCCTGGGCAAGCGCCGCCTGCGCCCGCGCCTCCTGCGCCTGCGCCTGCGCCAATTCCTGCTTCAGCGTGGCGGTGTCGAACAGCGCCAACACCTGCCCCGCCTGCACCCGGTCGCCAATATCGGCGTTCAACTTGGCGAGCGACACCCCCGCCACCTGCGCATTCACCGCCGCGAGCTCGCGCGCGGCCACCGCACCATCGGCGGCGAGCGAGCGCTCATGCGCGACCCGCACCGCCTGCCCAACCTCCACCGCCAGCGCCTGCCCCGCCTCCTGCGCGCGCGCGGCAGTACATACCCACAGCAAAATGATCAGCCAACGAACCATGACGCACTCCTTCATCAAATCAAGCGACTGTCGCAGTCTAACAAAAAGCCACGGACAAAAATTGCGCAGCTGTCGCTTGCCAACCGTACCTGTTCGGTTTAGGTTCGCGTTTCCCTTCACAACCAACAGGAGCAACCCATGTTGAAAAAACTGCTGGCCACCGCCGTGGCTTCCCTCGTTCTCGCCGCGCTGGCGACGCCGTTGAAAACCGCGCAGGGCGATGTCGAAATCGCCAAAGTGCCGGAGCGCATCGCCGTCTATGACATCGGCGCGCTGGACACGCTGGTGACGCTCGGACTCGGCGACAAAATCGTCGGCATCCCCGGCGAAAAATTCGCCGCCGATTTCGCCACCCCGAACGCGAAAGAAGTCGGCACCCTGTTCGAGCCGGATTTGGAAGCGTTGAACGCCGCCAAGCCCGACCTCATCATCGTCGCCTCGCGCTCGGCGGGCAAACTGGATGAAGTCAAAGCCGTCGCGCAGGCGGTTGATTTGAGCGTGCCGGGCGACAACGCCTATCAAGAAGGCCTGGCGCGGCTGGAAAGTCTCGGCGCGGTCTTTGGCAAAGAAGCCGAAGCGAAAAAAACCGCCGACGCGCTGAACGCCTTGCGCGACGCAGTCAAGGCGGAATCTGCCGACAAGGGCAAAGTGCTGGCGCTTCTGGTCAATGGCCCGAAAATCGCGCTCTCCGGCCCGGATTCGCGCGCGGGCTGGCTGCAAAAAGAGTTGGGACTGCAACTGGTGCATAACGAAAAAATGAGCGGCCGCCACGGCGACCCCGTTTCCTTTGAATACATCGCGCAGGAAAACCCGGACTGGATTTACGCGCTTGACCGCCTCGCCGCCATTGGTGAAGACGGCGCCAGCGCCAAACAAACGCTGGATAACGAACTCGTCCACGGCACCACCGCCTGGAAAAAAGGGCAGGTGGTGTATCTGGACAGCAGCGCGTATCTTGCCGCAGGCGGGGCAAAACAGCTGCAAACGGTT
>NZ_CALJAH010000018.1 GCF_938028185.1 uncultured Cardiobacterium sp.
GATGATTTTATCGCCGTCCACCGAAAGCCTCATACGATCAGGCGGCGCGCCTTGTACTGAATTTTGTGAGTGCGCCATATATCAATGGGTAGCGGTGCAAATGGAATCTGCGCAGCGTGTGTTTGCAATGACCTGATTGCTGCGGATAGGCAAGGGCTGTGTATCTTGCCTATCAATCGTTGATTTTATGGCTGGTTGGCGGGGCGCAACCCCAGCGCCGCCGCGTGCCAGGCGATATGTTCGCCGATGAAGCTGGCGATGAAGTAGTAGCTGTGGTCATAGCCGGGGCGGAGGTGGTATTCCACGTCAATCCCTAATGCCTGCGCGCGGGCGGCGAATGCGTCCGCCTGCAATTCGCGCGGGCGGAATTCGTCGGCGTCGCCCTGGTCGATGCGTATCGGCAGCGGCTGTTGCAAGGTTTCCAGCAGCGCGGTGCTGTCGTATTCCGCCCAGCGGGCGCGGTCGTCGCCGAGATAGGCGGTGAAGGCTTTTTGTCCCCACGGCGTTTCGCTGGGATTCGTTATCGGCGCGAAGGCGGAGACGGCGGCGAATTGCCGCGGGTTTTTCAGCGCGATTTGCAGCGCGCCGTGGCCGCCCATGCTGTGTCCGGCGATGCTGCGCTGGTCGCTGAGCGGGTGATGTTGTTCGAGGAAGGCGGGCAGTTCTTGCACGATGTAGTCGTACATTTGGTAGTGCGCCGCCCACGGCGCGCGGGTGGCGTTGACATAGAATCCTGCGCCCTGGCCGAGGTCGTAGCCGGGGTCGTCGGCGACGTCCGCGCCGCGCGGCGAGGTGTCCGGCATGACGAGGGCGAGGCCATATGCGGCGGCGTAGCGCTGCGCCCCGGCTTTTTGGCTGAAATTCTCGTCGGTGCAGGTGATGCCGGAAAGCCAGTAGAGTAGCGGCACGCGCGCGCCCGCCAATGCTTGCGGCGGCAGGTAGAGGCCGTAAGTCATGGCGCAGGCGGTGCTGTCGGCGTGGTGGCGGTAGCGCCGCTGTTCGCCGCCGAATGCCTTGTTGCAGGCGAGCAGCTCCGGCGCGCTCATGCCGCGTCCCCGTAATGGATGACGCTGCGGATGGATTTGCCCGCGTGCATCAGCTCAAAGGCGCGGTTGATGTCTTCGAGCGGCATGGTGTGGGTGATGAAGTCGTCGAGGCGGAATTTGCCGTCGAGGTATTGCTGGACGATGCCGGGCAGTTCGCTGCGCCCTTTGACGCCGCCGAAGGCCGAGCCGCGCCAGACGCGCCCGGTGACGAGCTGGAACGGCCGCGTGCGGATTTCCGCACCCGCCGGGGCGACGCCGATGATGACCGATTCGCCCCAGCCCTTGTGGCAACATTCCAGTGCCGAACGCATCACATCAACATTGCCGATGCACTCGAAGGAGTAATCAACGCCACCGCCGGTCAGGTCAATGATGACGTCCTGAATCGGCTGGTTGAAATCGCGCGGGTTGATGCAGTCGGTGGCGCCCAGCTTGCGCGCGAGGGCGAATTTGTCCGGATTGACGTCAATGCCGATGATGCGCCCCGCGCCCTGCATCCGCGCGCCGATGATGGCAGCAAGCCCAATGCCGCCGAGGCCGAAAATGGCGACGCTATCGCCCGCCTGCACCTTCGCCGTCTTGATGACCGCGCCCATGCCGGTGGTGACGCCGCAGCCGAGCAGGCAGACTTCGCGCAAATCCGCCTCCGGCTGGATTTTGGCGAGACTGACCTCGGCGACCACGGTGTATTCGGAAAAGGTCGAGCAGCCCATGTAGTGATAAATGGGCTGGCCGTCCTTGAAAAAACGCACCGTGCCGTCCGGCATCAGCCCCCTGCCCTGGGTGGCGCGCACCGCCGAGCAGAGATTGGTCTTGCCGGAGCGGCACATCTCGCATTCGCCGCATTCGGCGGTATAAAGCGGGATGACATGATCACCGGGGGCGACGCTGGTCACGCCTGCGCCGACCGCGACCACCACGCCCGCGCCCTCATGGCCGAGGACGCAGGGGAAGACGCCTTCCGCGTCCAGCCCGTCCAGGGTGTAGGCATCGGTATGGCAGACGCCGCTGGCGACCAGACGCACCAGCACCTCACCCGCCTGCGGCGGCATCAAATCCAGCTCCTCAATCACCAGCGGCTGCTTCGGCGCCCAGGCAACGGCGGCACGGGTTTTAACAAAATTCATGACGTTAGTCCTCTCAAGTTTGGGAAGCGCATTGTACACTTGCCGCCCTATCACCCACCGGCAACCCGTATGACCCGACACACCCTCGCCGAAGCGCAGGCGCTCTACGCGCTGCCCTTCATGGAACTGCTCTATCAGGCGCAGACCGTGCACCGCGCGCACCACGACCCGCAGCAAATCCAAATCAGCACCCTGCTCTCCATCAAAACCGGCGCCTGCCCGGAAGACTGCAAATACTGCCCGCAAAGCGCGCGCTACCACACCGGCGTCAGCCGTGAAGCGCTCCTGAAAATCGACGAAATCCTCACCGCCGCCGAACGCGCGCGCGAACAGGGCGCGACCCGCTTCTGCATGGGCGCCGCCTGGCGCGACCCGAAAGAAAAAGACATGCCCTATCTCGTCGAAGTCGTGCAGCGCGTCAAGGCGTTGGGGTTGGAAACCTGCATGACGCTTGGCATGCTCGACGAAAACAAGGCACAAACCCTTGCCGATGCCGGGCTTGACTACTACAACCACAACCTCGACACCAGCCGCCGCTACTACCGCGAAATCATCACCACCCGCAACTACGACGACCGCCTGCACACCCTGGAAAACGTGCGCAAGGCGGGGATGAAAATCTGCTCCGGCGGCATCCTCGGCATGGGCGAGGCAGAAGACGACCGCCTCGCCATGTTGGTAGAGCTTGCCAACCTCAACCCGCCGCCGGAAAGCGTGCCGATAAACCAACTGGTGCGCGTCAAAGGCACGCCGCTGGCGCACGCCGATGACCTCGAGCCCTTCGATTTCATCCGCGTCATCGCCGTCGCCCGCATCCTCATGCCGAAATCGGCGGTGCGCCTCTCCGCCGGGCGGGAAAGCATGAACGAACAAATGCAGGCGCTGTGCTTCATGGCGGGCGCGAACTCCATCTTCTACGGCTGCAAACTGCTGACCACGCCCAACCCGGAAGAAGACCGCGACGCGGCGCTTTTCGCCAAACTCGACCTCAACCCGCAAATGCGCGCGGCGCCAGAAGAACCGCCACCACCGCGGGCAGCGGTGGGGATGTATTACCCGCGGCGACAAACGCAGGTAGAGGGCGCACCGTGAGCGGCCGTCATTCGGGCTGCGGGCTGTCCGTAGGGTGGGGGCTTGTCCCACCGTCGCAAAACCGTCGCCATGAATGCGGCAACCCGTGCGTAGGGTGTGTGGCGGCGCAGCCAACATGGCACGCGGGCATTGGGGCAGCGGCACACCTGATACACTCACGCAAAACATGTCGCTGCAGAATACTCTATCATCTCATTGTCGCCAAACCCATGCGAGCAGCGCGTAGGTCGGCCATTTATGGCCGACATCAAAAAACGTCGGGCATGAATGCC
>NZ_CALJAH010000019.1 GCF_938028185.1 uncultured Cardiobacterium sp.
CGGCCATTCTCCTGGCAGGTAATGTTGACCCGGAGCGCCGAGATAAAATTCCCCGGTGTCGTCGTACAGGCAGATGGTGATATGCATCTCCTGCTCAATAATGTCGAGGAAATCCGTATGCCGCCAGTCTATGTTTTGTGTATTCATGAAAATTCTCCTGTATAAAATAAAAAAACAGGAGAACTGTCCCCGCAGGGAAACGTTCCCCTGCGGGTCAAAAAATAAAGCCCCAAACCTTGCGGCACGGGGCAATGGAATTGCACAGGGATTCTCCACAAGCCAAAGCCTGCCCACTGTCGTGATATGCAATCTGTCCAGGTTCACCTGGACGGCGCTGCCTTTATCAGCGCCCAAGGATCAGTACCCTGAATTTGTTTCTCAGCCGTCGAGTCCGACGAAGCCCCGATGCCGGAACACAGCGACTTTTTTGACGCTGCCGTCCGCTTGCACCTGTTCTTCAGATTCGCGCACGCTGAAAGCGTAAACGGGGTTGATCCCGTTATCGGCCAAGATTTGGTGCAGGACGATCATGAAGAAAGGGGCTCCACCGAGCATGGCCGCATCCGCAGCCGGGTACTGTTCTTGTACCAGGGCGAGGATTTTGGCAGCGCGTTCGACCATTTCCTCCCTGTCGGGAATCTGGTCAAACGTCAGCGCATCAGTGATGATGCGCTTGTGCCCGGGGTTCGGCTCAACGACACCGGCAGCAAGCTGCTCTGGAGAGGCAGCGTGCTGGGTGAGGTTGATAATCAAGATTTACCTCCTGATGTTAGGCAGGAGATGCAAGACTCCCCGAGGGGAGTTTGTTCTCCCCTGCGGGTTGATGAACCTGCCCGAAGGCAGGGTGAAGAGGAAGTTGGGTCAGAGCAATCCGACCCACTCCTCGCCGTTTTGACGGCAGGCGGTGTAACCGCTGCCGTCACGCCACAGCTCGACGAGGAGCTCTTTTTCCTCGTCAAAGTCCTCGGGGGCGTGGTTCTCAACTGAGAAGTGCAGCTTTCCGCGAATGCGGAAAGTGAAGCACGATTCGTGCTCCATTACCGCATACAGCGGTGATGTTGCACGGAACCATTCGTTCCAGCTCAGAAATGAGCTAGGGATAAATCCGCCGAGAAGTTTGACGAATTCGATTTTCGCGGATTTTGTTTGAAGATTTTCGAACATGGGATTCTCCTGTTGAAATAAAAAACAGGAGAAACAAAGACCCTCGCAGGGAAATCGTTTCCCCTGCGGGTTGAGAAGTGCTGCCTTGCGCAGCAATTGAAAAAGTCGCCACACCGCTTGCGCGGTGATGCCGGGATTGCGGGCGAGTTTCGCGTGATTGCTCACGCATATCCGATACGGTCCGGCTCTTTGTAAAGGTGTGCTTAAAGTCCACATGACTGGTGTTTAAAGTTCACCAAACTATTGGTATCGGAATATAGACCTTCCCGCCCGGAGCGTCAAGCCGTTTGCTGCTGTTTTCCGATAAAAAAACCGGCCATGAAGGCCGGTTCGGGTTGATGGTCAGATTTTGCAAATATCCAGCAGGCGGTAATCGGCGATGGTGATCATCCAGGCTTCATCCTGCCAGGCGAGATGCAGTCGCTGTTTTCCAAGATCGGGTTCCGTGGGCAATAACGGACAGAGCCATTCCAGACCGTAGTGCGGGAAGTTTTCCCGGATATTTCGTCCCTGGCACAGCGCGGCGACGATTGTCGTCGCGACCGGCAGGACATCAGCATCGGCGGCAATCTCCGCCGGGATGGCTTCGACTGCGGTGACGCTGCCGTCTTTGAGGCAAACGGCGTAATACCCGATACCGGGCGCGAGTGCAGAGGAGATGTTGGTGATACCGTCATCGCCTGCTTCGTATTCGTACGTCGTCTGCACCGGCAGGGTGACCAGGGCAACGCTATCGCTGATGCGCTGGCAACGCTGCTGGCCGCCGTCAAAGTCATGACCGAGCCAGCAGGCCAATTGTGCGTAAAATCCGGCACCGGCATCATCGTAGAGCGGCATGGCAACAATATCGTCCAGCTCCCGCTTGCGGGTCACCGGGTTCCTGCCGAGGCGCAAGGCGTAGTCGGCGTAACCATAGCCGAAAAACCAGGCGCTGCTGCTGCCGTCATCGAGCGGGACGATATCAAAGATACGGCACTCGTCGTCGGCGACAAGCTGGCGTGCCAGTTCGGGATTGTCGGAATACTGTTGCAGTATGGCCGTAACGGCGGTGCGGACTTCGTTGATGTCATCGAAGTTTTCTTTGGGGAAGAACATGGGAAGCTCCTGTTGTTGAAAAAAAGCAGGAGCCTCCCGCAGGGAAGCCCCTGCGGGGAATGGCATCGGATGGATGCGAGGTTCAGTTCGTTTGTTGTTCGATCAGCACTGCCAATATGGTGTCTTGCCAAATTGTGACGCGGTAGCACCGCTCGTGCAGTTGTACTGTCAACCAATCGCTACGTGCGAACGGATTGTTGTTGGAGGTGGGCTCTTTGATGAGCGTCCCGCCAAGCGCCGGGATGCTATCAGCCCAGGCAATACCATCTACTTCACGTTGCTGTATGGCGATAGCCAACAAGGCGATGACGTCAACTGCATCGGCATGCCACAACGCTTGTCTGGCACAAAGGCGGGCGACGGTCACAATTCTGTCGCCATCGCGTGCGACCGCATATTGGCAAACACGCTGTTCATCATCACAGCAACAGACCAGGATCAGCCGGTCGTTGATGCTACGGGTTTTGCAGGTTGATTCAGGAACATCCGCCACGCCCCAAACATGCAGCAACGCGGCTAATGCCACAAGACTATCTGTCGGCTCGTCGAACTCCCGCAAGGGGTGCACGCGGTACATTTCCAGCTTGCCTTGCGAGGCAAAAAAGCAGGCAACAAAATCATGCCCGGCATAATGGATGAGTAGCGCATGGAGGAAGGAACCGCCATCAATCAACCGCTGCTCGGTATGCAGGACGAGGACGTCTGTTTGCTGCTGCAGTATTCCGGTCCAATAACCGTTTCCGCTATTGTGCTGGTCAATACAACGTTGCAGTGTCTTTTCAACGAAGACGCAATCGAGATCTAACTGAATGTTTTGCATAAAAGCTCCTGTAGAAAAAATAAAAAAAACAGGAGCCTCCCGCAGGGGAGGCCCCTGCGGGGGAAGGCACCGCTCAGATGCGGTGAATCAGGTGATTAGCGCCGTGGCGGGCTGCATTCGCGCAAGCCGGAAATCTCGCGTTTTTGGCTGATTTCGATGCGGAAATAGCGACCGGCATGACGGACGGCGAGCCATTCACGCCAGATGCCGGCGCATTCAACCGGCGATGTGGGCGGTTCCAGCAGTTCACCACCAAGTTCCTCAATGGTCTCTGGCAGCGCGATGCCGTGACGCTCACGCTGCTTCAGTGCCATGCTGAGGATGGCGACGATTTCGGCAGATTCCGGGTACCAGATAAGCGCTTTCGCCTGAATTTTGGCGACAGTGGTGATGACGCCGTAGCTGAGGATCGCGCCGTACTGGCATACCCGCTCATCTTCGTCCGCACAACGGACAACCAGCAGGCCTTCATTGACCCTGTAAGCGGTGCAGGGTGCTTCCGGGTCATCGTCAATTTCCCAGAAACACAGTTGGGCGGCAAAAGCCACCATGACATCGTCTGCGTCAAACTTTGGCAGTTTGGCCAGTTCGTGCAGTCTCGCATCGCCCGGCCCGTCGTAGAGGACGGCGGCGGCATAACTGCTGTCCAGGTAATCGAGCAGCAGTACATGGACGTCACGGCCATCGATGAATAGCCGCGCCTCGGCGCGCTGGACGCGCAAGCCTAATTGCTGCCGCAGCAAGGCAAGCCAATCGCCGTTTTCGTTGCAGTAATGAGCCAAGCAGGCTTGCAGCATGTCTGCCACGTATTTGGTGTTGATATCGTTCATAAAAGCTCCTGTCGTTGAGAAAGCAGGGGCCTCCGCAGGGGAAGCCCCTGCGGGGGATGGGTAGCGGGCGCTACCGGATGGGTGCGGATGATGTCAGTGTCCGCCTGCGCCGTTATCGAGAGCGCTGGTCAGATACAGCTTCGGCGACGCCGGTGATGTATCGTCATCTTCGTCGTCGCGGCAGTAATAGCTGCCGTCGCGCAGGATGTAATCCTCGGCGCAGCCCCAGTGCGAGAACGCCATTTCGTAGGCTTCGCGTGAGCCGTCTTCAAATTCGCCCCCTGCCAGCAGCTTGCCACCTTTCATGTCGTAGGCACCGGCATTACTGCCGATGTCTTCATCGGCATAGCTGACCGAGAACACTTCGGCGGGGAATTGCCGCGACAACGCCTCAAGGACGGGCCAGGGATGCATGAGCGCGGTTTCAAACCACACTTCACCGCCCTGGTGGCGGTAATGGTATACGTTCCACTTGCTGCCCCAGTGCTCGCAACGCCAGTCGTACCAGTCCACAAAGCCATGCAGCTTGAAGTGCAACCGGTAGCGCCGTGCAGCGCGCGCAGAGGTGAGCCGGTGTTTTGCCGGTGTGTCCTTTTGCTCTTGGTCGAGGCAAGCAACAAATCCGGGATCGGCGACAGCTTCCTGCCAGGATTTGCCCTGTTGGTACAGCTGCGCCGCGTGTTGCGCGGCCAAGCCGGAGAGAAGGGCGATGGCCGGATGCTCCGGGATAATCAGGCTGAAATCCCGCAGCCGGGACAGCGCATCGCTGTTGTCGCATTGGACGTGGTTGGATACCCAGTTTGGCATGGATACCTCCAGTTTTCAGGGTTGAAAAAGGGGTATCCGCCCCCACGGGCAGATACCCCGTGGGTGATGTTTGGTGTAAAAGCGACGAACTAATCGCGGTAATAACCGGGATAGTTGCTTACCGGGTTATATTCCCGGTAAACCTTTTTGACAGCAACGGTTTCTCCCCGCGCTGCCTTGGCTTTACAAAACAGGTCGTAATCATCGTCTTCTTCAAGGTAAGCAACTTCGTCAAGGCGGGTAGAAAATCCCGATACCTTGTCAGCGATGCCGAGGCGGCGCAGTTCCGCCATTGATACTTCAACCCAACCGTGGGCAGGGCCAATGTGATAGATATAGCATGTTTGCATGATGTTCTCCTGTTGAACGAAAAAAGCAGGAGAAACAGCAATCCCGGCGGGGGAATCGTTTCCCCTGCGGGTTTGAGGTGCTGCGATGCGCAGCGGATTGAAAGACGCCGACACCGTTTCCGGCCGGACGCAGGAAGATCGGCATGGCGTCCGTAATGCACCTTGAGCAAGTGCGGCTATG
>NZ_CALJAH010000020.1 GCF_938028185.1 uncultured Cardiobacterium sp.
CGGGGTGTCAAGGTAGGTCAGGAGGTCGCCGCTGACCATGTAGCTGTAGCCGCCGTGGTTGCCGCCCGCGCCGGAGCCGTAGGCGAGGCAGGTGTCGCGCGCGCCGCTGTTGTAGCGGTTGCGTTCGCCCCGTCCCGGCCAGGCGTAGTGTTTGTTGCTGATTTGTTGCCAGCCGTGCGCGGTGAGTTGTTCGCAGGCGTAGGCGTAGTGTTGTGCCTGGATGGCTGTCGGGGCGGGCGGCGGCAGGTGGCCTTTTTCGATGTGTTTGTTGATGGGCAGGCCGGGGAAGTTGCTGAAGGCGTAGGTGTCGAGGCCCGAGAGGGGCAGTTGGTTGATGCGGGTGATGTCGCGCGCCCAGATGTCGTCGTTTTGGTTGGGCAGGCCGTAGATGAGGTCGGCGACGACAACGCAGTCAAGTGCGCTCATTTGTTGCAGGTAGTGCCAGGCTTCGTCGCCGCTGTGTTTGCGCCCCATGCGTTTGCGGATATGGTCGTCAAAGCTTTGGATGCCGATGGAGATGCGGTTGATGCCAGCGTCGATACAGGCCTGGGCTTTGTCGGGGTCGAAGTGGCTGATGCGGCCTTCGAGGGTGATTTCGCAGTCGTCGGTGAGCGGCAGGTAGCGCTTGCAGGCGGTGATGAGGCGGACGAGGTCGGCGGTGGCGAGTGCGGTCGGGGTGCCGCCGCCGAAGTACACGGCGTTGATGGTGCCGTCGCCCTGGCGTTGTTCGTGCTCATAGGCGAGTTCGTCGATGATGCGGTCGGTGTAGCTGGCGCCGTCTTCTTCGCGCCAGTGGTTGCGGTAGAAGCCGCAGAAGAGGCAGTGGGTGATGCAGAAGGGGATGTGCAGGTAGGCGGCGCCTTCGCCGTGCCAGGGGGTGGTGAGGATTTTCTGCCAGATGCGCTGGATGGCGTCAGGCGGCACGGGCGGGGTCGTGCCGCGCGGCATCATGAAGCGCGAGCGGCCGGGGAAGGCGTCGGGTACGGCCTGGTCGGGGCGCCAGCGGGTGTTTTGGATGGGGTTCATGGGGTTTGTCGTCTGTTTACATACAGGGTAGCGACTATCGTGTATGTATATGTGATTGAGGGGACGTTGTCGCGGTGGTGGGCATTTTTCTTTCGCTACCCCCACCCCAACCCTCCCCCGCTGCGCTTCGCTGCGAGGGAGGGGGTTATTCGGTGGGCGATGTTGTCGCGGCGGTTGTTGTTCATGGCTGGTACTCCGGGTCCGGGGCGAGGAGGATGCGGTCGCTGTCGGGCAGGCGGTAGTGGCGGATGGGAATGTGGTAGGCGCGCTCCAGGTCGCCACTTGCGCTCAGGCTTTGCGGGGTGTGGTCGCCGAGTTTTTTGCCTTCTGCCAAGAGGATGATGTGGTCGGCGTTTTGTAGTGCGAGGTCGAGGTCGTGCATGACGGCGATGATGGTCAGTCCACGCGCTTTCAGGCGCTGTAGTTCGTGCATGAGTTGGTATTGGTGGCGGATGTCGAGGTGGTTGGTGGGTTCGTCGAGGTAGAGGGTTTTGCCGCTGAGGTCGCCCGCCGGTTGTTCGTGGATTTGCGCGAGGGTGCGCGCGATGTGGCTGCGGTGTTGTTCGCCACCGGAGAGGGTTTGCCAGGTGTGGTCGGCGAGGTGGTCAATGGTGAGGGTTTGCAGGCAGTGGCGGATGACGGCGCGGTCGTGCCGGGCGGCGGCGCTGCCGTGCCAGGGTTCGCGTCCGAGGGCGACGACTTCGGCGACGCTGAGCGCGAAGGGCAGTTCTTGGCTTTGTGGCAGCACGGCGCGTTTGCGCGCGAGGCTGAGGGGGCTGTAGGCGGCAAGGGGTTTGTCGTCGTAGGTGATGGCGCCGTGTTGCGGGTGGTAGTCGCCGCAGAGGAGTTTGATGAGGGTGGTTTTGCCCGCGCCGTTCGGGCCGATGATGGCGGTGTAGCTGCCACAGGCGATGGTGAGGTCGAGTTGGTCGATGAGGGTTTTGCCGCCGCGTTGCAGGGTGAGGCCGCGGGCTTCGAGGTGCGGGGTCATTCGGTTTTTCCGAGGCGTTGCCAGACGAGGGTAGCGAGGAAGGGCGCGCCGATGGCAGCGGT
>NZ_CALJAH010000021.1 GCF_938028185.1 uncultured Cardiobacterium sp.
GGCGCGCGCGACGTGAATTTCAAGACGGAGCTGGAAGGGCATTTCACCAAAATCGTCGGCCTGATGAACGCGGGCAAGGACGTCGCCGCCATTGACAAGGAAATCGCCGCCTTCTCCGCCAATATCGACAAGGCGCTGACCATGCTCGGCGGCAACCAGGGCGGCGTTGCCCTCTTTATCTACAGCCTGACCATCATCCTGCGCGAAGGGCTGGAAGCGCTGCTGATTGTCGCCGCCGTCATCGCCTACATTCACAAGAGCGGCCACAGCGACAAACACCGCGTCATCACCGGCTCGGTCGTCTGGGCGCTGGTGGCGAGCGTCATCACCGCACTGCTGTTCAAATGGCTGTTGTCCAATGCCGCCGCCGGGCGCGAAATCCTCGAAGGCGTCACCATGCTGATAGCGGTGCTGATGCTGTTCGGCATGAGCTACTGGCTGCTTTCCAAAGTGGAAGCGCAGCACTGGAAAGCCTATTTGCAGAAAAAAATCGGCACCTCGCTCTCGCAAGGCTCGCTCGTCGGCCTGTGGCTGACCAGCTTCCTTGCCGTTTACCGCGAAGGCGCGGAGACCGTACTCTTCTACTTCGCCCTCGCCGCCGAAGCGAAAAGCGCGCTGGATTACGGCTACCTCTTCGCCGGGCTGGCGGTCGGCATCGTCGCGCTGGCGGTGGTGTACGTCATCATGCGCTACAGCGTGGTGCGGCTGCCGCTCAAGCCGTTCTTCATGTTCACCGGCATCTTCATGTACCTCATGGCCTTCATCTTCGCCGGCAAAGGCGTCGCCGAACTGATCGAAGGCAAGGCCTTCACCCCGACGCTGATTGGCGACGGCATCCTCTTCCCCAAATGGATGGGCGACTGGCTCGGCATCATGCCCTACTGGGAGACGATTGTGCCGCAACTCGCCCTGCTTGCCGCCGCACTGTTCGCCCTCTGGGTACTGTTCTGGCGCAAAAAAGACGAAACAACCCTTCCTCAACCCGCTCAAAAACCTTAACAGGAGGTATCAATGAGCATCAAAAAAAGCGTAATGGCAACCGCCATCCTCATGACCGCAGGCAGCGCCTTCGCCTTCACCGAATACCCGGCAGGCGAACCGCAAACCATCAACGAGATGGAAATTGCGGCAGTCTATCTGCAACCGATCGACATGGAGCCGCGCGGCATGGGACTCTCCGCCGCCGAATCCGACGTGCACCTCGAAGCGGACATCCACGCCACCAAAGGCAACCAAAACGGCTTCGGCGAAGGCGAGTGGATTCCCTACCTGACCATCAGCTACACCCTGGAAAACCTCGACACCAAAGCCAAACAAGAAGGCACCTTCATGCCGATGGTGGCGAGCGACGGCCCGCACTACGGCCAGAACATCAAAATGCTCGGCGTGGGCAACTACAAAGTCACCTACCACATCGAGCCGCCGCCGAAGGCCGGTATGCACCGCCACACCGATGCCGACACCGGCGTGGGCAAATGGTGGAAACCCTTTGACGTCTCCTTCGAGTTCAAATACACCGGCCTCGACAAGAGCAAAGGGCAAGAATCCCCGAAAGTGAACAACTGATTTTCGGTGATAAAAAAACGGGCTTCGCGCCCGTTTTTTTGTGGCGGGCGAAGGGCTATACTCGCCGCAAACAGATTTAATGACGGAGAATAACCATGACTACCGCAACCATTCATAAAGATCGCAATAACCAGACCATCTCCCTGCCGCCCGCTGTCGCATTCCCTGAACATATCGAACAGGTAGAAATTATCCGCGTCGGCGATGCACGGATTCTGACCCCTGCCGGGGAACGCTGGCGGGTATGGGCCAGTTGTCCGTCGCAATTGACTGAAGATTGCCTGAATGAACGCGAACAACCTGAAGCGCAAATTCGCGAAGGGTTCGATTCATGATGAAATATATGCTGGATACCAATATTTGTATCTACGCCATCAAACGCAAGCCGTTATCAGTGGTAGAAAAACTTTCCATCTGGCAGGATGACGTTTGTATCAGCTCCGTGACCCTGATGGAATTGTATTTTGGTGCCGCGCGTTCCTCGAATCCGACGCGTAATCGCTTTGAAATTGAGTATTTCGTTGCCAATTTGGCTGTACTTGATTATGACGCACTTGCCGCATCGCATACGGCGGAGATTCGCGCCACATTGACACAGCAGGGAAAGCCCATTGGGGGTTACGACTATATGATTGCCGGTCATGCGCGCAGCCGTGGACTGGTTTGTGTAACCAACAATCTCCGCGAATTTGCGCGGGTAGACGGCTTATTGTTGGAAAATTGGTGGCAGGAAAGTGAGTAATCTGATGCAAAAAAAAAACGGGCTTCGCGCCCGTTTTTTTGTGGCCGTATTCAGGGCGCAGTCGCGTCGTCCCAACATTGCGCAATTTGGCTTTCTGCCGGGGTGAGCAGGTAGTCGCAGTGTCGCATGAAGGGCAGGTCGCTCGTGCTGTCGCCCATGCCGATGCTGAGGATGGCGCCGTATCGGGCGCGATAGTGTTGTTGCAGGTGGGCGACGGCGTGCGCCTTGTCAAGCCAGGCGGGGAGGACGGCGAG